>NZ_JBHVWF010000015.1:0-89527 GCF_042882365.1 Streptomyces sp. NPDC058221
CAAAGTTGAACGCTTCAACCGCACCCTGCTGGAGGAATGGGCCTACCTACGGCCCTACACCACCAACACCGAGCGGACAGCAGCCCTCGACGACTTCCTCCACAGCTACAACTACCATCGCTGCCACACCGCACTCGGAGGCCAGCCCCCGATCAACCGAGTCAACAACGCTGCGGGTCAATACACCTAGGGCCTGTCGTCGGGCCGTTGTCCCGCTCCGGGGTGGGAACCGGATGGCGGTTCGCCGGGTGAACGGCGCTCCGCGCGGTGAGGATGTGGGCATGGGATTCCATGTCGACTCCGAGGCCGGGCGGCTGCGCCGCGTCATCCTGCACCGCCCGGATCTGGAACTGAAACGGCTCACTCCGAGCAACAAGGACGCGCTGCTCTTCGACGACGTGCTCTGGGTGCGCCGGGCCCGCCAGGAGCACGACGGCTTCGCGGACGTGCTGCGCGACAGGGGCGTCGAGGTGCACCTCTTCGGGGACCTGCTCCGCGAGTCGCTGGAGATCCCGGTGGCCCGGCGGCTGGTGCTGGACCGGGTCTTCGCGGAGAAGGAGTACGGCCCGCTCGCCACCGAGCACCTGCGGGCCGCCTTCGAGGAGCTGGACGCCACCGAGCTCTGCGAGGCGCTGGTCGGCGGGATGACCAAACGGGAGTTCCTGGAGCGGTACCGCGAGCCGACGTCGGTCCGCTTCCACGTCATGGACCTGGACGACTTCCTGCTCGGACCGCTGCCGAACCACCTCTTCACCCGTGACACCTCGGCCTGGATCTACGACGGGGTCTCCATCAACGCCATGCGCTGGCCGGCCAGGCAGCGGGAGACCGTCCACTTCGAGGCGATCTACCGTCACCATCCGCTCTTCACCGGCCCCGACGCGGGCGCCTTCCATCACTGGTCACAGGGGCAGGACGACTACCCCTCCACCATCGAGGGCGGCGACGTCCTGGTCATCGGCCGCGGCGCCGTGCTCATCGGGATGAGCGAGCGCACCACCCCGCAGGCGGTGGAGATGCTGGCCCGCGGACTCTTCGACGCGGGGTCGGCCCGGACGATCGTGGCGCTCGACATGCCCAAGAGCCGGGCGTTCATGCACCTCGACACGGTGATGACGATGGTCGACGGGGACACCTTCACCAAGTACGCGGGCCTGGGCATGCTCCGCTCGTACACGATCGAGCCGGGCGACGGCCCGCGTGACCTCAAGGTCACCGACCATCCGCCCGAGCAGATGCACCACGCCATCGCCGAGGCGCTGGGGCTGGACTCGATCCGGGTGCTCACCGCCATCCAGGACGTGCATGCGGCCGAGCGCGAGCAGTGGGACGACGGCTGCAACGTCCTGGCCGTCGAACCGGGCGTCGTCGTGGCCTACGAGCGCAACGCCACCACCAACACCCACCTGCGCAAGGAAGGCATCGAGGTCATCGAGATCCGCGGCAGTGAACTGGGCCGCGGCCGGGGCGGGCCCCGCTGCATGAGCTGTCCGGTGGTCCGGGATCCGGTGTAGCCGGCTCGGTCAGCGGCTGCCGGCCTGTTCCGGCTCACGGGCTTCGCTCAGCGGTGCGCCGAACCACCGGTGCAGTGCGGCTCGCAGACCGCTGACGTCGGCCGGCTCGTATCCGGTCCACGCCATGTGGCAGTCGGGACGCAGCAGCAGACCGGTCGCGTTCGTGCCCTCGGCCTTGCCGCTCATGACATCGACCCGGTCGTGCCAGGGCTTCGCGGCCTCGGCGAAGTCGCCGCACAGGTCCAGCAGCAGGGGCCGGGCGCTGGTCGTCAGGTCGGCCAGCCGTCGGGCGCCCGCACCGGTGTGCACGACGAGGTCGGGCGCGAAGCCCTCGGTGGTTCCGGCGAGCAGGTGGGCGATGCGTTCGGTGCCGCCGGGTGAGGCGAGCAGGTCGCCGAAGACGGTCCGCAGGGCACTGACCTCCGGTCCGGGGCGCATCAGCGCCGACTGGGACAGGGTCGAGGCCACGACGCGTTCCGCGACAGGACGGCGCTCCTCGTCATAGGTGTCGAGCAGGCCCTCGGGGGCCCACCCCTGCACCGTGGCGGCCAGCTTCCAGCCGAGGTTCACCGCGTCCTGCAGACCGAGGTTGAGGCCCGGGCCGCCGATCGCCGAGTGCACATGGGCCGCGTCGCCCAGCAGCAGGACCCGCCTGTCCCGGTAGCGCTCCGCCAGCCGGGTGTTTCCGCCGACGAGCCGTCGGAGCAGGTGCGGTCCCTCTCCCACCGGCGGATCCAGCGGGACCGGGACGCCCAGCACGCGTTCGGCGCTCGCCATCATCTCCCCGAACGTCATGGGGGTGGTGTGCTCGTCCGGCGTACCGGTTTCGGTGGTGTGCAGTGCGGGCGGACGGCCGGGCAGCAGCCCCCACACGATGGTGCCGCGCTCCGTGCGCACGTACAGGGCGGGCGGCAGGCTGCCGTAACCGGGGACGGTCAGCTCGCCGTCCGGGCTCAGGTAGTCGTCCGCCACGGACACGTTCGCGGAGCGGGTGACGAAGTCGTCGGTCGTCACTCCGGGGAAGTCGATGCCGGACAGGCGCCGCACCATGCTGCGACCCCCGTCGGCCCCGACCAGATAGCGGGCGGTGAGGGTCTCACCGCCGGCGAGGGTGATCCGGACGAGGTCGCTGTCCTGGTGCAGACCGGTCACCTCCTCGCCCATGCGGACGTCGACCCCGAGTTCCACGGCACGTTCGGCGAGCACCTTTTCTATGTGCTCCTGCGGTGCCGGGAGCACGTGCACAGGGTTGTCACCGAGACCTGTGAGGTCGAGCGTGAACGCGCCGAACATATAGCGGGGCGCGGGCAGGGGCGGCTCGCTGGATCCGCTGATGCGTGTGTAGAGGCCACGCCGGTCGAGCATGCGCACCACCTGACCGACCAGACCGTTCGCCCGGGGCTCCGTCTTCGGGCCGGCGAGACGCTCCAGCACGACCGGACGCATCCCGGCCAGTGCCAGTTCGCAGGCGAGCATCAGTCCGTTCGGGCCACCGCCGACGATTACCACATCAAGCATGACAATTCTCCTCTTCGGGGCATGGAGGGGCAGGGGCTGCGGGTGGCAGCCCCGGTACGGGGTGGGATCGAGGGGTCTGGCGAGGGGGCTACGGAGTGGGGAGTCCCGCGGCCACCATGCGCAGAGCCCGGGGCAGCAGGGTCTTCATCGGCTCGCCCGTGCCGCCGTCCACGAACAGTTCGATGGCGACGTGGTTGGCGGCCATCACGCTCGCGGCCACCAGGCGGGGGTAGAGGTCGGTACCGGGATCCGTGCCCGTGCGGTCGGCGACGGCCGCGGCGAGTTCCTTCTCCGCGATCTTGCTCGCACGCAGCATCTCGGCCTCCAGCGCGGGTTCGGCCAGCATCACCCGCAGGCCGGCCGCCCACTCGTCGGGCCCCTGGGGCGGCATGTGCTCCACCTCGGGCCCCGGCTCCAGCTGCCGCAGCGCCGCACGAGTGATCGCCTCCCACAGGGGTTCACCGGGCGGCCCTTGACGCAGCTCGGCCGCGAGCCGCAACGAGCGCTCGAGGTAGCGGAACACAATCGCTTCTGCCTTGCTGGAGAAGTAGTTGTTGTAGGTGCGCGGAGACACACCGACCGCCGCGGCGATGTCTTCGACCTTGACCGCACCCAGCCCGTGCTCGACCGTGAGCCGGGTCGCGGCCCAGCTCAGTGCCGCGCGTGTGGCTTCCTTCTTCCGTTCCCGAAGACCGCTCATGTGTTTCACATTAACAGAAGTTGCGTGTCACGCAAATATTCGCGCCACGCAACCTTGGCGCGCACGAGAGTGTCGATCCTCTGCCGCTGCGCGCCTGTATAGCGATGCATTCGGTCGTATAGACTTCCAGGGTTATTGTTTGCGTCCCCCGCCCGAACCAGGAGCAGTCACCATGGCCATAGACCTCGCAGGCCGCCACTTCATCAAGGAGCTGGACTTCACGGCCGAGGAGTTCCGCGGCCTGATCGAGCTGGCCGCGGAACTCAAGGCCGCGAAGAAGGCGGGGACCGAGGTGCAGCGGCTGCGGGGCCGGAACATCGCGCTGATCTTCGAGAAGACCTCGACCCGCACCCGGTGCGCGTTCGAGGTGGCAGCCGCAGACCAGGGCGCGTCCACCACCTACCTGGACCCGGCGGGCTCCCAGATGGGGCACAAGGAGTCGGTGAAGGACACCGCACGGGTCCTCGGCCGGATGTTCGACGGGATCGAGTACCGGGGCGACAGCCAGGCGTCCGTCGAGGAGCTGGCGGCCTACGGCGGGGTGCCCGTCTACAACGGGCTCTCCGACGACTGGCACCCCACCCAGATGCTCGCCGACTTCCTCACGATGACCGAGCACAGCACGAAGCCGCTGGAGCGGATCGCCTTCGCCTACCTCGGGGACGCCCGGTTCAACATGGGCAACTCCTACCTGGTCACCGGCGCCCTGCTGGGGATGGACGTGCGGATCGTCGCGCCCAGGGCCTACTGGCCGGCCGACGGGATCGTCGCGGAGGCCCGCAGGCTCGCCGGGGAGAGCGGGGCGACCGTCACCCTGACCGAGGACATCGCCGAGGGTGTGCGCGGCGCCGACTTCGTCGCCACCGACGTCTGGGTCTCGATGGGGGAGCCCAAGGAGATCTGGGACGAGCGCATCACCGCCCTCGCGCCGTACGCCGTGACCATGGACGTCCTGCGGGCCACCGGGAACGCCGATGTGAAGTTCCTGCACTGTCTCCCGGCCTACCACGACCTCGGCACCAAGGTCGGGCGGGAGATCCATGCCCGGCACGGTCTGACCGAGCTGGAGGTCAGCGACGAGGTGTTCGAGTCCGACCGCTCGGTCGTCTTCGACGAGGCGGAGAACCGGATGCACACGATCAAGGCCGTGCTGGTGGCGACGCTGGCGGGGCCCTGACCCGGGCAAACCGCATGTTCATGCGACCAATTGGGTGAACATGCGCACGGGTGCCTATCATGGTCCCCGTTGGTGGGGTTCGAGCTCGCACGCTCGAACCCCATTTTCGTGCGCCCCACCGGCCCCCACGGCCTCCGGCGCACCCCCCCCCGCATGAGTCACCAGAGATGAGAACAGCCCCGTGAGCCCCCTGCGCCTGCCCGGCCCGCCGCACCGCGTCAAGGACCCCCACCAGCTGATCGCCGAGTCGGGGGCCGACCTGGAGGGGCACGGCCTCAAGCGCACCATGGGGCTCTTCCAGCTGGTGTGCTTCGGAGTCGGCGCGGTCGTCGGCACCGGCATCTTCGTCGGGCTCTCCGACAGCGTCGCCGAGGCCGGACCCGCCGTCGTGCTGTCCTTCGTGCTCGCCGCGATCACCTGCATCTTCACCGCGTTCTCCTTCGCCGAGCTGGGCAGCGCGATCCCGGTGTCCGGAAGCTCCTACTCGTTCGCCTACGCCACGCTCGGCGAACGCGTCGCCTTCCTCGTCGGCTGGTGCCTGCTCCTGGAGTACGGCGTCTCGGTCTCGGCCGTGGCGGTGGGCTGGAGCCAGTACGTCAACGAACTGCTCAACAGCCTCTTCGGACGGCAGCTGCCCGACGCGCTCTCCGCCGGCCCCGGCGACGGCGGTGTGATCAATCTGCCCGCGGTCGTCGTGGTCATGATGGCCGCCACCCTGCTGGTGCGGGGCATCCGCGAGAGCGCCGGGGCCACGGCCGCGATGGCCGTCCTCAAGATCACCGTCCTGATCATGTTCTGCGCCATCGCCTTCACCGCCTTCGAGCACGGCAACCTCACCCCGTTCGCCTCCCACGGTGCGGGCGGTGTCACGGCGGGGGCGTCACTGGCGTTCTTCTCGTACATCGGCTTCGACGCGATCACGACCGCGGGCGAGGAGGTCAAGAACCCCCGGCGGAACATCCCGGTGGCGATCATGATCTGCATCGGCCTGGTCACGCTGCTCTACTGCGCGGTCGCGCTCGCCGCCATCGGTGCCCTCGGCCCGGACGCCGTCTCCGACAAGCCGGCCGCGCTCTCGCTGATCGTCGACCAGGTCACCGACTCGACGGTCGGCGGCGGGATCATCGCCTTCGGGGCGATCGTCGCCATCGCCTCGGTCGTCCTCGCCGTGATGTACGGACAGACCCGCATCCTGATGTCGATGTCGCGCGACGGGCTGGTGCCGAGGGTCTTCGAGCGGGTCTCGCCGCGGACCTCGACGCCGGTCGCCAACACCTGGATCGTGGCCACCGTCTTCGCCGTACCGGCGGCCTTCTCGTCCCTCGACGTGGTGGTGAACCTGACGACCATCGGAACGCTCGCCACCATGGTCGCGGTCAATGTCGCGGTGATCGTGCTGCGCCGCCGCAACCCCGAGGTGAAGGGCTCCTTCCGGATCCCGCTCCACCCCGTCGGCCCGGTGCTCGGCGTGGGTTTCTGCGTCTATCTCATGTACGGCACGGGCTGGACGACCTGGGTGCAGTTCGCGGTGTTCCTCGCGGTCGGGGCCGTGCTGTACGCCTGCTACGGGCGCGGCCGCTCCCGGCTGGCCGGGAGGAGCACGGGCTGACCGCCCGACGGCCCGCCGACCGGGTCAGTCCACCGGCCCGGCGGGCGAGGGCAGGGTGAACCACACGGCCTTGCCGCGTTCCGTGGTGCGGTGACCGCAGGAGGAGCTGAGGGTGCGGATCAGCAGCAGCCCCCGGCCGTGCTCCTGCCAGGGGTCCGGCTCGCTGCCGGGACCGGGCCGGGAGAGATCGCCCGGCGGGGCGGGGTCGTGGTCGTGCACCTCCACCTGGCAGCCGTCCGGCAGCAGCTCCACCACCAGCTCGATGGGCTCGTCACCGGGGGTGTGCTCCACCGCGTTGGCGACCAGTTCGGCGGTGAGCAGTTCGGCCGTGTCGCTGTCGGCGGCGGAGTCGATGTCCGCCAGCGCCGTGCGGATCAGCGCACGGGCGATCGGCACAGCCGCGGCAGAGTGCGGCAGTGCGACCCGCCAGGAGGCGGGGGCGGGGACATCGGGCGGCACGGCGGGGGCTTCCGTTCGGAGGGGGAGGCGTTCATCGAACGCACTGCTTCATGGTTTCAACCATACGAAGCCCCACGGCCGGGACAAGGGCCTGTCGACCGGTACGAAGGGGACGTTCGTCACTACGGTCTCACGCTCCGCTTATCGCGTACTCGTGACGGAAGTCACGTACGAGTGATAAATTCGAGGTCGGCAGCAGCCCACGGCTGAAGGGGATCGCCCTCCATGAGTCCGTTTCCGAGCTCCGCAGCACGTACGGAGAACTGGCGCCATCTCCGGGTCACGACGTGCGACGGCGTCGCCACCGTCACCCTCGCCCGCCCCGAGAAGCTCAACGCGCTGACCTTCGGCGCCTACGCCGACCTGCGCGACCTGCTGGCCGAGCTGTCCAGGGAGCGTTCCGTGCGGGCACTGGTGCTGGCCGGTGAGGGACGCGGGTTCTGCTCCGGCGGCGACGTGGACGAGATCATCGGTGCCACCCTCGCGATGGACACCGCCCAGCTGCTGGACTTCAACCGGATGACCGGCCAGGTGGTACGCGCTCTGCGCGAATGTCCGTTCCCCGTCGTCGCGGCCGTGCACGGGGTCGCCGCGGGAGCAGGCGCCGTCCTCGCGCTGGCCGCCGACTTCCGGGTAGCCGACCCGACGGCCCGGTTCGCCTTCCTCTTCACCCGCGTCGGGCTCTCCGGCGGCGACATGGGCGCGGCCTATCTGCTGCCCCGGGTGGTGGGTCTCGGCCATGCCACCAGACTGCTGATGCTCGGCGACCCCGTCCGCGCCCCCGAGGCGACACGCATCGGGCTGATCAGCGAGCTGACCGACGAAGGCCGGGCCGGTGAACGGGCCGCGGAGCTCGCCCGCCGCCTCGCGGACGGCCCGGCGCTCGCCCTCGCCCAGACCAAGGCGCTGCTCACCGCCGAGCTCGACATGCCGATGGCCGCCGCTGTGGAGATGGACGCCGCCACCCAGGCCCTGTTGATGCACGGCGAGGACTACGCCGAATTCCATGCCGCCTTCACCGAGAAGCGGCCGCCCAAGTGGCAGGGCCGGTAGGGCGATGACGTCGCCAGGAGCGCCGGGCACCGGCACCCGGTCCGGGGGCCCGCAGCGCATCGCCGTCATCGGCGGCGGCCCCGGCGGGCTCTACGCCGCGGCGCTGCTCAAGCGGCTCGGCCCGGAGCGCGAGATCACCCTCTGGGAGCGCAACGCCCCCGACGACACCTTCGGCTTCGGCGTCGTCCTCTCCGACGAGACCCTCGGCGGCATCGAGCACGCCGACCCCGTCGTGCACCGCGCGCTCCAGAAGGAGTTCGTCCGGTGGGACGACATCGACATCGTCCACCGCGGCCACACCCAGACCTCCGGCGGCCACGGCTTCGCCGCCCTCGGCCGCCGCCGCCTCCTGGAGATCCTGCACGAGCGCTGCGCGTCCCTCGGGGTACGGCTCCGCTTCCGGACCCAGGCACCGCCCGCCGCCGAACTCGCCGCCTCGTACGACCTGGTGATCGCCGCCGACGGCGTGCACAGCCTCACCCGCACCGCGCACGCCGACAGCTTCGGCCCTCGCGTCACCACCCACCGCTGCCGCTACATCTGGCTCGCCGCCGACTTCGCCCTGGACGCCTTCCGCTTCGAGACCGCCGAGACCGCGTACGGCGTGATGCAGCTGCACGGCTACCCCTTCGCCCCGGACGCGTCGACCGTCATCGTGGAGATGCGCGAAGAGGTCTGGCGGGCCGCCGGGCTCGACACCTGCGACCCCGCGGAATCGACCCGGCACTGCGCGAGGATCTTCGCGGACGCACTCGGCGGCCGGCCGCTGCGCTCCAACAACTCCTCCTGGCTCACCTTCAGCACCGTCGTCAACGACCGCTGGTCGCACGGCAACACGGTCCTCATCGGCGACGCCGCCCACACCGCTCACTTCTCCATCGGCTCCGGCACCAAGCTCGCCGTCGAGGACGCCCTCGCGCTCGCCGCCTGCATCGAGGAACAGCCCGGCCTGCCCGCCGCCCTCGCCGCGTACGAGAGCGAGCGCCGCCCCGTCGTCGAATCGACCCAGCGCGCCGCGGCGGCCAGCCTGCGCTGGTTCGAGGAGCTGGGTACGTACGTCGACCAGCCGCCCCGCCAGTTCGCATTCAACCTCCTCACCCGCAGCCGCCGGGTCACCCACGACAACCTGCGGCTGCGCGACGCCGGGTTCGCCGCGGCCGTCGAGGAGGAGTTCGGCTGCCCGCCCGGCACCCCGCCGATGTTCACCCCGCTGCGGCTGCGCGGACTGGAACTGCGCAACCGTGTCGTCGTGTCGCCCATGGACATGTACTCGGCCACCGACGGCGTCCCCGGCGACTTCCACCTCGTCCACCTGGGGGCCAGGGCGCTCGGCGGGGCCGGGCTCGTCATGACGGAAATGGTCTGCGTGAGCCCGGAGGGACGCATCACCCCCGGTTGCACCGGTCTCTACACCGACGGACAGGCCGCGGCCTGGCGCCGGATCACCGATTTCGTGCACACCGGATCGCCCGGCACCGCGATCGGGATCCAGCTCGGCCACTCCGGCCGCAAGGGCTCCACCCGGCTCATGTGGGACGGCATCGACCAGCCCCTCGACGAGGGCAACTGGCCCCTGACCGCCGCCTCCCCGACCCCGTACGCACAGGGCGTCAGCCAGGTCCCGCACGCCCTGGACGAGGCCGGTCTCGACGCCGTGCGCGAGCAGTTCACGGCTGCCGCCCGGCGCGCCGACGCCTGCGGATTCGACCTCCTCGAACTCCACTGCGCCCACGGCTATTTGCTCTCCGGCTTCCTCTCCCCGCTCACCAACCACCGCACCGACCGGTACGGCGGACCGCTGGAGAACCGGCTCCGCTTCCCGCTTGAGGTCTTCGACGCGGTCCGGGAACGGTGGCCGGACGACCGGCCGATGACCGTACGGATCTCCGCCACGGACTGGGCCGAGGGCGGCACGACGGCAGAGGACGCCGTCGAGATCGCCCGTGCGTTCGTCGCGCACGGCGCCGACGCCATCGACGTCTCCACCGGGCAGGTCGTCCCCGGCGAACGGCCCGAGTACGGGCGCTCCTACCAGACCCCGTACGCCGACCGGATCCGCAACGCCCTGTGCGTTCCCGTAGTCGCCGTCGGCGCGATCTCCTCCTGGGACGACGTCAACTCCCTGCTGCTGGCGGGGCGCGCCGACCTCTGCGCCCTGGCCCGCCCGCACCTGTACGACCCGCACTGGACGCTGCACGCGGCCGCCGAGCAGGGCTACGCGGGGCCGGGCGCACCCTGGCCGCTGCCGTACGGCGCGGGCAGCCGCCCCCCGCCGACCGGCCGCACCGACGCACCCAGACCACGGCTCACTCTGGGCTGAGCGGCAGGCACTCGTGACAGAGGCAGGGGTCGGGGTGCGGGGCGCCGTGATGGTGGTGCCGCTCGTGCCGCGCTATCCGCTCCAGCAGCGCGGCCAGCTCCTCGGCCTCCTCGCGGGTGCGCGGCTCGGTGCCGCACCGCCTCAGCACCGCCGGGCTGTACACCAACTGGGCCCGGAAGGTGTGCAGATGGCGGGTCCCGGTGTCGATGGTGATCCACCGGCCGTTGCCCCGGCCGTGGCCCACCGCCGTCAGCTGCTCGTTGCCCATTCCGGGGTAGGTGCCGATGACGTAGACCTTCGCCCCGCCCCGGAACGCCTTCGTGCCGGGCCGCAGCTCCTGCCCCAGATCCCCGTACCGGCGCCACCGCACCACGTTCGCCGCGACCAGCCAGACCGGCTCCGTCGGGTCATCCATCACGCTCCTCCTCGGCGCTGACCAGCAGCCGGTCCGAGACCGCACGGTAGCCGATGCGCGTGTACACACCGTTGCTCGTCGGGTTGGCGAGATCGGTGAACAGCAGCACCTCGTCCGCCCCCGCTGCCCGGGCGGCCCGGCTGACCTCGGCGGTCACCGCCGCCGCATAGCCGCGGCCGCGGTGCTCCGGCGGGGTGTAGACCGGAGCGACGCGCGCCGTGCCCGCGAGCTGCGGCGAGATGCCCGCCATCGACACGGGCACACCGTCGTGCTCCCAGAGGGTCAGCCGGCCTTCCTCCGTCCGCTCGTCGACCGCCCGCCCATGCCGTTCGCCGTGCCCGGCCGGCCCCCCGATGTCCTCGGCGAACGCGGCATACCACCGCAGCAGCAGGTCCCGGTCCGCAGGAGTCGCGGCCCTCGCCCGGCCGCCGGGGGCAGGCGACGGCGGGACCAGCTCGCCCAGCCGGTACAGCCGCTGCTCCTCGTCGACACGGTGCCCCGGCCAGTGGGCGGCCACCGCCTGAGCCGTGGCCCGGTCGGCGTTGACGTGGGTGAGCCGGCGGGCGGCCATCAGCGGACCCACCGCCTCAGGGACGAGCGCGTTCAGCGTCGCGGGATAGGGCGGGGTCTGGAGCAGGGTGCCCGCCACCTCGCCGTCGGCGCCGCGCCACCAGCCGAACACCGGGGCGTGGTCGCCGTAGGCGTGCGGGCCGTGGCGGCGCAGGGCCGCGGTGACGGTCAGCACGACCGTGCTCTCGGCCGGCCGGGCGGCCAGCGAGGGGCCGACCGTGTCGAGGAAGAGGTCGACGTCGTCCGTGAAGGTCCAGGTCATGCGTCAGCATTCTGCCGGGCGCACCACCCGCGGAGCATGTGCTTTAACCGCGGACGAACTCCGCCCCCGCGTCCCGCAACCGCTCGTGCAGCAGCCCGAAGACCTCCGCGGATCTGCCGCCCGGCCACTTCCGCGGCAGCAGCTCCTTCGACAGCCCCGGGTCCGCGTACGGCACCTGCCGCCAGGAGTCCAGCGCCGTCAGGTAGTCCCGGTACGCTGCCTCCGGATCGGGCGCCTCGTCCGGGCGGGACTCCCAGGACCGCAGCACCGGTTCGTGGTGCTCCAGGAAGTCGTCGTGCAGCCGGGCCACGGCCTCCAGGTCCCACCAGCGGGCCACCGACTCCGCGGTGGCCGCGAAGCCCAGATGGTCACCGCGGAACAGCTCCACGTACGGGGCGAGTTCCAGTCGCTCCAAGGTGTGCCGGGTCTCGTCGTACAGCCTGGCCGGCGCGATCCAGACGCCGGGCGCCGCGGTGCCGAAACCGAGCCGGGACAGCCGTGAGCGCAGCAGGTGCCGCTTGTGGCGCTCGGCTTCCGGTACGGAGAACACGGCGAGCAGCCAGCCGTCCTCGATCCGCGGTTCCGGGTGCCGGTAGATCCGCCGGTCCCCGTCGTCGAGGAGCTGCCGGGCATCGGGGGAGAGGGCGTATCCGGCCGCCCCGCCCGCCGTACGGGCGGCGACGAGCAGCCCGCGCCGCTTCAGCCGGGACACGGAGGACCGCACGGCCGGGGCCTCGACACCGACGGCTCCCAGCAGCCGGACGAGTTCGGCCACCGGCAGGGGGGCGTCGTCCGGAGTGCGGCCGTACGCCCCGTAGAGGGTGACGATCAGAGAGCGGGGTGTGTGCGGTTCGGCCATGTGATCATTCTCGGTCCGGTGGGCCTGCCGCCGCACCGGGTTCGTCCTCCCGGAGCCGGAACCGCTGCAGTTTGCCGGTGGCGGTCCGGGGAAGTGCGGGCAGGAACGCGATGAGTCGCGGGCATTTGTGCGGGGCCAGCTCCGTCCGCATGAAGGCGCGCAGTTCGTCGGCCGAGAGCGCGGAGCCTTCCCGCAGGACGACGTACGCCGCCACGATCCGGCCCCGCAGCTCGTCCTCGCGGCCCACCACAGCGGCCTCCGCCACGTCCGGGTGGCGCAGCAGGGCATCCTCGACCTCGGGGCCGGCGATGTTGTAGCCGGAGGAGATGATCATGTCGTCGGCGCGTGCCACGTACCGGAAGTAGCCGTCCGCGTCGCGCACATAGGTGTCGCCGGTGAGGTTCCAGCCGTGCCGTACGTACTCCCGCTGCCGCTCGTCGGCGAGGTAGCGGCAGCCGACGGGGCCGCGGACGGCGAGCAGCCCCGGCTCGCCGTCCGGCACCGGTGCGCCCTCCCGGTCCACCACCCGGGCCTGCCAGCCGGGCACCGGGACGCCGGTGGTGCCCGGGCGGATCGCGTCGTCGGCGGCGGAGACGAAGATGTGCAGCAGTTCGGTGGCGCCGATGCCGTTGATGATGCGCAGACCGGTCCGCTCGTACCAGGCCCGCCAGGTCGCGACCGGCAGATTCTCACCCGCCGACACACAGCGCCGCAGTGCGGACAGATCGTGCCCGTCGAGCTGGTCGAGCATCACCCGGTAGGCGGTGGGCGCGGTGAACAGCACCGAGACGCGGTGGGCGGCCAGGGCGGGCAGCAGCTGTTTGGGGCCGGCCTGTTCCAGCAGCAGCGCCGAGGCGCCGGCCCTCAGCGGGAAGACGACCAGTCCGCCGAGCCCGAAGGTGAAGCCCAGTGGCGGGCTGCCGGCGAACACGTCGTCGGGCACCGGCCGCAGGACGTGCCGCGAGAAGGTGTCGGCGATGGCGAGCACATCGCGGTGCAGATGCATGCAGCCCTTGGGGCGGCCCGTGGTCCCCGAGGTGAACGCGATCAGCGCGACATCGTCCGACGCGGTGTCCACGGCCCGGTAGGGGCCCGGTCTGGCGGCAGCCAGCCGCAGCAGATCGTCCGGGGCGTCACCCCCGAACGCGGTGATCCGCAGCCCCGGAACCTGTGCCCCGGCCAGGTCGTCGACCGAGCGGACGTCGCACAGCGCGTGGCTGATCCGGGCGATCGAGCAGATGGTCGCGAGTTCGGTGGCCCGCTGCTGGGCCAGTACGGTGACGGCGATGGCGCCGGCCTTCAGCACCGCAAGCCAGCAGGCGGCCAGCCGGGGTGTGGTGGGGCCGCGCAGCAGCACGCGGTTTCCCGGGACGACCCCCAGGTCCGAGGTGAGGACATGGGCGATCCGGTCGACCAGGTCCCGCAGCTCCCCGTAACCGATCACCGCGCCGTCCGGTGTGCGGAAGGCGGGGCGGTCGGCCCCGAAATGGTCCGCCGTGCGGTCCAGGAGCTCGACGGCGCAGTTCAGCCGGTCCGGATAGTGCAGCTCGGGCAGGTCGAAGACCAGTTCCGGCCACTGGTCCGCGGGTGGCAGATGTTCCCTGGCAAAGCTGTCGATGTGCGCTGAGGTCTTCGGGTCCAAGACGGATCGCCCCCTTGTCGCCTCTGGAGCGTATCGTTTGAGTGACGGTAGTCAACGGTCCGCGATAAAACGGGGTACGAGGCAAGGCGCGACAGAACGGCATGCGGAGAGCTGCCGACGGGACTCCGACAAGAGAGGCGCCGGTATGACGGCATTCTCGCTCGATCCGGACCGGACCGCCTGGTGCGAGGAACTGCGCACCCTTGCCGAGCAGCGCCTGCGCCCGCTCGCCGAGAAGGGCGATCCGGGCCATGTGAACCGCCCGCTGGTCGCCGCCCTCGGCGAGCTGGGCCTGCTGGACCGGCTGCTGGGCTCCGGCGCCCTGGACCTGTGCCTGCTGCGCGAGTCCCTCGCCCGCGGCTGCACGGAGGCCGAGACCGCCCTGGCGCTCCAGGGCCTCGGCACGTACCCCGTGGTGCAGGCGGGCACCCCGGCCCACCGCGAACGGTGGCTGCCCGAGGTGCGGGCGGGCCGCGCCGTCGCCGCTTTCGCGCTCTCCGAGCCGGGGGCCGGTTCGGATGCGGCGGCCCTCGCCCTCGATGCCGCGCCCGCACCGGACGGCTGGCGGCTGACCGGCGAGAAGTGCTGGATCTCGAACGCCCCCGAGGCCGACTTCTACACCGTCTTCGCGCGGACGACCGAGGGCGCCGGAGCCCGCGGCGTCACCGCATTCCTGATCCCCGCCGACCGCCCGGGGCTGACCGGCACCTCCCTCGACATGCTCTCGCCGCACCCCATCGGCAGCCTCGCCTTCGACGGCGTACCGGTCACCCCCGACGACGTGCTCGGCGAACCGGACCGGGGCTTCCGGGTCGCCATGAACACCCTCAACCTGTTCCGCCCCAGCGTCGGCGCCTTCGCCGTCGGCATGGCCCGCGCCGCCCTCGATGCCACCGTCGGACACACCGCGGAGCGCACCGCGTTCGGCGGCCCGCTCAAGGACCTGCAGTCGGTCGCGCACCAGGTCGCCGAGATGGCCACCCGCACCGAGGCCGCCCGGCTGCTGGTGTACGCGGCCGCCGCCGCGTACGACGCGGGGGAGCCCGGCGTCCCGCGCCGGGCCGCCATGGCCAAGCTGTACGCGACCGAGACCGCGCAGTACGTCGTGGACACGGCCGTCCAGCTGCACGGCGCCCGCGCCCTGCGCCGCGGCCATCTGCTCGAACACCTCTACCGCGAGGTCCGCGCCCCGCGGATCTACGAGGGCGCGAGCGAGGTGCAGCGCACCATCATCGCCAAGGAGCTGTACGCGAACCGGGAGCCGTCCGCATGAGTCCGATCCACCGGATCAACCCCGCCGAACTGTCCCCGCCGGCGGGCTTCTCGCACGCCGTCACCGCCACCGGGAGCCAACTGGTCTTCCTGGCCGGGCAGACCGCGCTCGACCAGCAGGGCGGCATCGTCGGCGACACCCTGCCCGAGCAGTTCGCCACCGCCCTCGGCAATCTGCTCACGGCCCTGCGCGCCGCGGGCGGTTCCCCGCAGGACCTGGCCCGGGTCACGGTCTACGCCACCGATGTCGCCGACTACCGCGAGCACGCCGCTGAACTGGGCCGGATCTGGCGGCGGCTCGCGGGCCGCGACTACCCGGCGATGGCCGTGATCGGGACGGCCCGGCTCTGGGACGAGCAGGCGCTCGTGGAGATCGACGGGGTGGCCGTACTGCCCTGAGACCTCGAACGCCCGGTGGGGACCCTGGAGTCCGGGTCCCCACCGGGCGTTCAGGGCATGCGAAGCGGTCAGTGCACGAGCCCGGTCAGTACGGCTGCACCAGCACGTGCGCCGCACCCGGGATGCCGACCTTCAGCAGCTCGTCCTCCTCGGGCGTCGTCTCCCCGCCCGTCTCCTGCTTGAGCACGGCGCGCGACATGGCCTGCACCCACATGGCCCGGGGGCGGCGGCGGGCCTCCCACGCGTCGAGGGCGGCCGGGACATCCGCCTCGGCGTCCAGTGACTCGGCGAGCACCAGCGCGTCCTCCACGGCCATCGCCGCGCCCTGTGCGATGTGCGGGGTGCTCGCGTGGGCCGCGTCCCCGGCCAGCACGACCCGGCCCACGTGCCACGGCTCCTCGACGGTCACCTGGGAGATCCGCGAGTAGACCACCGCTTCAGGGCCGGTGACCGTGGCGAGCGCCTCGGCGACCGGGCCGGAGAACATCGGCAGCCGCTCCTTGAGCTGCTCGTGGGACCTCGTAGGGTCGGGCCTGAAGTCCTCGGGCTCGGCGAACACCGCTCCCAGGTACATCAGTTCGTCCGTGATCGGGGTGAGCAGCGCCTTGGCGGCCTGGCCGGCGGTGCTCATCACGACACCCTTGACCTGCTCCTGACGGGGCACGGTGACACGCCAGTTGGCGAAGCCGGTGTACTGCGGGGCATAGCGGTCGCCGTACAGCCGGGTGCGCAGCGGCGAGCCGATGCCGTCGAAGCCGACGACCAGGTCCCAGCGGCCGGCCGAGCCGTCGGACAGGGTGACGTCCACGCCCTGGCCGTCGTCCGCGAGCTCGGCGACGGTGGTGCCGAAGCGGATGGTGGCCCCGGCCGCCGTCGCGGCGGCACCGAGTACCTGGGCCAGCGCGGGGCGGGGGATGCCGTTGTTGGAGGGCGCGTCGCCCATCCGGGGCTGCGGTATCTCCGCCAGGGTGTTGCCCGCCGGGTCCGCGATGGTGAGGGTCTCCCACTCGAAGCCCGCCTTCAGGCAGTCGTCGAGCACCCCGATCTCCCGCATGACGTGCAGGGCGTTGGAGGGCTGGATGATGCCGACGCCGAGTGCGTCGAGCTCGTCACGGAGCTCGGCGACCTCGACGGTGTGGCCACGCCGGGCCAGGGCGGTGGCGAGCGTCAGCCCGCCGATGCCGCCGCCGTGAATCAGGACGCGCAGGGGTGTTGCCATATCGGATCTCTCCAGAGCGGGAAACAGCGGGAAGACTTACGGGAACAAAACGTCAGCCGGCCGCGACGGGCAGGCTCATCAGATGGTCCACCAGGGCCAGCAGCACATCCCGGCCGAACGGCCGCTCGCGCACGTCGCCGACCAGCAGGGGGACATGCGGATCGAGGTCGAGCGCGGCCCTGATCTCGTCCGTCGTACGGGTGTTGTGGCCGTGGAAGCAGTTGATCGCCACCACGAACGGGATGTCCCGGCTCTCGAAGAAGTCGATCGAGGCGAAACTGGTCTCCAGCCGGCGGGTATCGGCGATCACGACGCCACCGAGGGCGCCGTTCACCAGGTCGTTCCACATGAACCAGAAACGCTCCTGGCCCGGGGTGCCGAAGAGGTAGACGACCAGCTCGGGGCTGACCGTGATCCGGCCGAAGTCCAGCGCCACGGTGGTCGTGTCCTTCTGGCCGACCCCGGCCAGGTCGTCGACGCCGACGCTGGCCTTGGTCAGGAACTCCTCGGTCCGCAGGGGCGCGACCTCGCTGACCGCGCCCACCAGGGTGGTCTTGCCGACGCCGAAGCCACCGGCGATCAGGATCTTGACGGCGGCGGGGGCCGCCTGACTGCTTGTCATCTGCTCAGAGTCTCCGGAGTCCGTCGCGAACAGCGGCCAGCACGCCCATGTCCGCACCGCCGGCCGCGCGTGCCACCGAGAGCGGGGCACGGGCCAGCAGCAGGCCATGGGTCACCAGGTCCGCCAGCAGGATCTTGGTCACCGAGACCGGGAGGTCGAGGTCCGCGGAGACCTCGGCGACCGCCGCGGGACGCCGGCAGCGCTCCAGGATCATCCGGTGCTCGGGCTGGAGCCGGCCGGGCCTGGCCGCCGCGCCGTGTTCGTCGCGTGGGTCGTGTGCGGTCGTCAGCACGGTGATGAGGGTGAAGTCGTCCCGCTCGGGGGCGGTCCGGCCACGGGTGATGGTGTACGGGCGCACCATGGTGCCCGCGCCGTCCTCCTCCGGCTCCTCGTCCTCCCGGTGCGGGGTCACGCGTGCGTCCCGTCCCCGCCGCCGAAGGCGTCGAAGTCACCGCGCACCGGGGTGCTGAGCTTCTGACCGACCTGCTGGACGAGGTTGTGCATGGCCAGCGACATGATCTCGGCGTCCACCTCCTGGGAGGCGACGACGGCCAGGTGCGTGCCCCGGGCGGCCGAGATGATGAAGAGCCACAGGTCCGACAGCTCGACGATCACCTGGTGCACGCCGCCGCCGTCGAAGAGCTGGCCGACACCGCGGGCCAGGCTCTGCTGGCCGGTGCAGATGGCGGCCAGCCGCTCGGCATCGGAGCGCTCGACGGTGCGCGAGTGGCTCACCACCAGACCGTCGTCGGAGAGCAGCACTGCGTTCAGGGTCTCGGCCACCGAGTCCACCAGACCGTCGAGCAGCCAGTCGAGGTCCTGGTGAGTGGCGGTTGTGCGTGTCATGACCGGTCTTCTCTCGTGGGGAGGTGGGCGGGCGGGTCGGGCTCCGTCGGCGATTCGTCGGTCGCGCGGGCGGCGCGCGAACGACGCTGGAAGGCCGCGATCGCTGCTCCGGCCCGGCGGGGGGCCGGCCGCGGCGGCGGGTTCTCGTCCCGGCCCGGCGGCTTCGGCGCGGCAGGCCCGGCGGCCGGGTCGATCCGCAGCTCGTCCGCGAGGCTGGCCTGCCGTACCCGGCGCGGCAACGGCGGCTCCGCGGCGGGCGAGGACGGCAGCGCGGGCCGGCCGGATCCGCTGTGCGGGGCGATGGCCTCCGGTGACGGCGGTGCGGGATGGTCGGGTTCGGACACCGGCAGCTGCGCGGGGTGCCCGGCGGCGGGTTCCGGCTGCCGGGGCCCGGGGACCGGGAAGCCGTCCTGATCCGTGGTGACGCCCGGATACGGTCCCGGGTAGGGCTGTTGCGGAGTCATGTGCGGCTCCTCGGGCGTCGGATACGGCTGGTGCGGCACCGGGTACTGGCCCTCGGCCTTCATGTACGGCTCTTCGCCCGCGGCGTACGGATCCCGGGATGAGCTGTACGGGTCCTGGGCGGAGCCGTACGGGGGCACCGGACCGGCGAAGCCGTAGGGAGCCGCCCCGGGCGGGCCGGCATACGGCGGGTACGGGTGCTCGCGGTCACCGAACGGGTCGTCGGCGGGCGCGGGCTGCGGCTGCTGCGCCTCCCGGTCGGGGAAGGGCTCGGCCGCCACGGTGTACGGGGCCGCGGTGGCGTCCGGCGGCGCGCCGGACGCGTGCAGCGCGGTGACATCGGCGAGGGCCTGGCCGCGGCCCCGGCTGGGCAGTGCCCCGCCGTCGCCGGTCGCGGCGGGCACCGGCGGTGCGGTGGGCACGGCGGGCTCGGGGGACGGTACGCCCACCGGACCGTTGCCCGGCTCGGGAACCGTCAGCGCGTCGGGGACGAGCACGACGACCCGGGTGCCGCCGAAGGCGGAGGGGCGGAACTCCACCCGCAGGCCGTGCTGGTCGGCAAGGCGCGCGATCACATACAGGCCCAGACGGATGTCGTCGGAGTGGGCCAGCACGTCCATCCTGGGCGGACGGCTCATCAGCTCGTTCGCCTCGGACAGCTGTTGCTCGTCCATGCCGAGCCCGCGGTCCTCGACCTCGATGGCCAGACCCCGGCTCACCCGGGCCGCCCTGACCTCGACGGGGCTCGGCGGCCTGGAGAAGCTGAGGGCGTTCTCGATCAGTTCGGCCAGCACATGGGAGACCGGTCCGACGGCCCGCTCGGCCAGCCACGGGGTGCCGTCCAGATCCAGCACCACGCGCCGGTAGTCCTGCACCTCGCCCTGCGCGGAACGCATGACGTCCAGCAGCGGAACGGGCTTGCGCCAGCGCCGGTGCGGGGAGCCGCCGGCGAGAATCACCAGATTCTCCTCGTAGCGCCGCAGACGGGCGGTGAGGTGGTCCAGGTCGAAAAGACCGTCCAGCACCTCGGGGTCCTCGTGCTTGCGCTCCAGTTCGTCCAGCTTCTTCAGCTGCTGGCCGATCAGCTGCTGGGTGCGGCGGGCGATGCGCTGCAGCAGCCGCTCGAAGCCGCGGTGCTGGTCGGCCTGTCTGACGGCCGCCTGCACGGCGCTGGTGCGGGCGAGGTTGAGGGCGTTGCCGAGTTGTGTCAGCTCGTCGGACGTGCCGCTCTTCCCGTCGTGTGCGATGGCACCGGCCTCGGCCTCGATGTCGATGCGCTCACCCTTGGAGAGCCGGTCGACGACATCGGGCAGCGTCTTCTCCAGCTCCTCGGCGCGCTCCTGCAGCCCGCCGATGCGGCGGCGCAGATTGCGGGTGAGGCGCCAGGTGAACCAGATGACCGCGATGACCGCGAGCAGGCCGACCACCGTGGTCAGCACGACCCTGATCAGCAGCGAGATGACACTGTCCTTGCCGTTCTCGACCACGAGATCGGTGCGGTGCTCCATCAGCTTCACCAGCTCGGGGGTGAGCCGGTCCATCGCGCCGCGCCAGGTCTTCTCCTCGGCACCCAGGCTGACGAATCCGGCGCTGTCCGCATCCGCGGGCCGCAGCACCCTCGTCTCCACCTGGGTCTTGGTCTTCCAGGCGGGACTGCCGGCGATCTCGTCCCACATCGCCTTCTCGTCCGGCGGGAGGTAGGGGGCGACCTTGGTGGAGTACTGGAACGACTGGCCGGAAACGGCCTGCCGGACCTGCTGGAGGTCCTCCGTGCTCAGCTTGCCCTTCGGCCAGCCACGGGCCAGCAGGGCGTCCGAGCGGGAGATCATCTCCTTGGCCCAGAACAGGTCGACCAGTGGCTGCGAGAGCGTGGTGATCTTGCCGTTGTCCACATGGCTGAGCGCGGTGAACAGCTTGAGGTCGACCGCGATGAGATCCGTGTAGTAGCCGTACACGGCCTTCTGCTGGTCGTTGTCGCCCTCGTCGACCAGGGTGCGCTGCGCGGGCAGTTGGCTGATCGCCTGGCGGGCCTGTCCGACCGCGTCCCGGACCTCGCCGGGCGCGTCGTCGGTGTCCACGTCCGAGAGCGACTGGAAGCTGGTGATCGCCTCGTCGGTCAGCTTGCGCTGCTTGCGCAGCGCATCCGTGCCGCCGTCGGGGCGGGCCAGCGCCGCGGCGCTCAGCCGGCGTTCCTCCTGCAGGTTGTAGTACACGATGTTGGAGGGCTGGCCGGCTTTCTGGGCCAACTGCCCCTGGGCTGCCTGGGTCTGGAAGTCGAGCAGAGTCTGACCACTGGTGACGGCCCAGAGGGCGGCCAGTGCGACACCGGGGACGATGGCCAGTACGAGCAGGGCCGTCCGCAGCGACATGGTGGTCGAGTCGCTCCGCCGAGACGCGCGCGTGCGCAGGGCATGCTCCTTGACGATGATGCCAGCCTCACGACTGGTCAAATCCGTTTAGAACTTCGACAGATAGATATTAGTCACACTGCAAATATGGCGAGGAAGCGGGCTCACATGTGCAACACCGATCACGCACACCTTCACCATCCGCATGCGGAGCCGTCGCGCCCGATCTGACTGCGCCCGGGTGGGCGCGGCGCGCCGTACGGGTGAAGCAGGGCTGGGGATATATCTGTATTTAGTGCCTTCTGTTCGTGCAGCAACCCCCCGTGCAGCAACCCCCCGTGCCGCACCGCGCCGCGCCGCATCTCCCGGCGGCCGTGCCGGAGCACTTCGCGCCGCAGTGCTCCGCGCAGTGTCGGCCAAGCCCCGGACGCCCTCCCGAGGCGGGCGCGGGACGCCCCGCGGAGCCGTATGACCGTCCTCATCGTCTGTCACTTCGTCCTGGCCGCCTTCGCCCACCCGCTGGTCCGGCGGCTCGGCACCCGCGCCTTCGTCGTGCTGGCGCTGCCACCGGCCGCCACCACCTGCTGGGCCCTCACCCAGTGGGACACCGCGGCCTCCGGCTCCTCGGTCACCTGGTCGTGGAACTGGATCCCGGACTACGACGTCTCCCTCGGCCTGCGCCTCGACGCGCTCGCCGAACTGATGGTGCTGCTCGCGGCCGGTGTCGGCACGCTCGTCCTGCTCTACTGCGCCTCGTACTTCACCGACGGCACCCCGCAACTCGCCGGATTCGCCGGGAACCTGCTCGCCTTCGCCGGAGCGATGCTCGCCCTGGTGCTCACCGACGACCTGATCTCGCTCTATGTGTTCTGGGAGCTGACCACGGTCTTCTCCTACCTGCTGATCGGATACAACAGCGAGCACCGGCACAGCCGCCGCTCCGCACTCCAGGCGCTCACCGTCACCACGCTCGGCGGTCTCGCCATGCTGGTCGGCTTCCTGATCATCGGTCAGGCATCAGGCACCTACCGGATCTCAGCCATCCTCGACGATCCGCCCCGCACGAGCGTCGCCGTCTCCGTGGGTGTGGTGCTGATCCTGTGCGGGGCGCTGTCCAAGTCGGCGATCTGGCCGTTCAGCCTCTGGCTCCCGAACGCGATGGCCGCTCCGACACCCGTCAGCGCGTATCTGCACGCCGCCGCCATGGTCAAGGCCGGGGTCTACCTCGTCGCCCGCCTCGCACCCGGCTTCGCGGAGGTCCCCGTATGGCGGCCCGTCGTGCTGGTCCTGGGTGCGGCGACCATGCTGCTCGGCGGCTGGCGGGCGCTGCGGCTCAACGACCTCAAGCTCGTCCTGGCCTACGGCACCGTCAGCCAGCTCGGCTTCCTCACCCTGCTGGCCGGCGTCGGCAACCGGGACGCGGCACTGGCCGCCGCCGCGATGATCCTCGGCCACGCCCTCTTCAAGGCGCCGCTGTTCCTGGTCACCGGCATCGTCGACCACGCGACCGGCACCAGGGACCTGCGCAGACTCTCGGGAGTCGGACGGGCGTTGCCGCACGTCTGCGCCGTCGCCGTGATCGCCTCCGCGTCCATGGCCGCACTGCCTCCGCTGCTGGGATTCGCCGCGAAGGAGGCGGCCTTCGACGCACTGCTGCACGGCGACACGGCGGACCGCTGGGCGCTGGGCATCGCGGTCGCCGGGTCGATGCTGACCGTCGCCTACACCGTACGGTTCGTCTGGGGAGCCTTCCTGCGCAAGCCCGGTGTCCCCGACACCCCCGTCCACCGGGTCGGCTGGGCCTTCCTCGCCCCGCCCGCGCTGCTCGCCGGCTGCGGGCTGGTCCTCGGGCCCGGTGTCGGCTGGACCGACCGGCTGCTGAGCGCCTACGCGGACGCCTTCCCGGCTCCCGCGCACCCCTACCACCTCGCGCTCTGGCACGGATTCGGCACCGCGCTGCTGCTCTCGGCCGTCGCCGTGGTGGGCGGCGCCGCACTCTTCGCACGGCGGGGCGAGGTCACCCGGTTCTCCCGGCGGGTCGCCTGGCCGACCGCGGACAACGTCTTCGGCCATCTGCTGCTCGGCCTGGAGCGGCTCTCCCTCCAGGTCACCGGCTTCGTCCAGCGAGGCTCGCTCTCCGTCTACCTCGCGACCACGCTGCTCGTCATGCTCGGCGGGCAGCTGACCGTGCTCGGCGTGGACCGTCCCTGGCACGGGGCCGCCGCGCCCCGCCTCTGGGACGCACCGCTGCAGGGCGCCGTCGCCGTACTGACATGCGCTGCGGCCCTCCTCTGTCTCACCGTCAGACGGCGCATGAAGGCCGTGGTGCTGGCCGGACTCACCGGCTACGGGACCGCGTTGCTCTTCGTCGTCCAGGGCGGCCCGGACCTGGCGCTCACGCAGTTCTGCGTGGAGACCGTGTCGATGATCGTGTTCGTGCTGGTGCTGCGACGGATGCCCGTGCACTTCCAGGAGTCCGTCAGCAGCTGGCGCCGCACCATGCGTATCCCGGTGGCACTGGCCGCGGCGGCCACCCTGAGCGTCGTCGTCTGGGTCGCGGCGGCCGCGCGCACCGCGAGACCGGCGGGCGCCGCCATGGTCGAGGAGACCGCGCACCACGGACTCAAGGACGTCGTGGCCACCATCCTGGTCGACCTGCGTGCCTGGGACACGATGGGGGAGTCCGCCGTGCTCGCCGCCGCGGCGATCGGTGTGACGAGCCTGATCTATCTGCACCGCCGCGCCGAAGGTGCCGCGGCACCCCCGGAGCAACAGGGGCGCACGGCCTGGTCGGAGACCACGACCCGGCTGACGGGGCTGCCGCAGGGCGACGAAGGGGCCCCGGAGCGCGGCTGGCTGGCGGCCGGTGCCACCCTCGCGCCGGAGCACCGCTCCATCGTCTTCGAAGTGGTGGCCCGGCTGCTGTTCCACCCGATCCTGGTGCTCTCGGTGTATCTGCTGTTCTGCGCCGAGAACATGCCGGGCGGCGGTTTCGTGGCCGGGTTGGTCGCCGGCGTCGCCCTGATCACCCGCTACCTGGCGGGCGGCCGCTTCGAACTCGCCGAGGCCGCTCCGCTGCAGCCGGGCCTCTTCACCGGCCTCGGCCTGTTCCTCTCCACCGGAGTCGGCCTGCTGGGCCTCGCCCACGGCACCGTCCTGCACGCCTGGACCTACCACGGGCACCTGCCGCTGATCGGGGACTACCACTTCGGCACGCCGGTGATCTTCGACTTCGGTGTCTATCTGCTGGTGCTGGGCGTGGTGCTGGACATCGTGCGGGCCCTCGGCGCCAAGATCGACCGGCAGATCGAGCGGGCCGCCGCCGAACTGACGACGCCCGGGCCGACCGGGCCGGCCGCCCCGCCGGAGCCCGGGACGGAGGGCACCGCATGACCGTCAGCGCCTCGCTCCTCGCCACCGCCGCTGTGCTGTGCGCGGTCGGCGGCACCCTCATGCTCACCCGGCCCCTCACCCGGATCCTGCTGGGCGCGGTCATCGCGGGCAACGGCATCAACCTGCTCGTCCTGTCCGCCACCGGAACGGCCGGCCGCGAACCCCTGCTCTACGGGGTCGCGCTGAGCCGGGTGACCGATCCGCTGCCCCAGGCCATCGCGCTCACCGCCATCGTCATCACGCTCGCCACCACCGCGTTCCTGCTGGCCATGGCCTACCGCAGCCATCAGCTGACCGGCACGGACGAGGTCCACGACGACCTGGAGGACCGGCGCATCGTGCTGCGCGCCGAGGTGCTGGACGAGCGCGACGAACTGCGCGAGCAGTACCGGTCCGAGTCCGGCCGTACTGACGAGGAGCGCCGCCGCTACCGCGCGGAGCGACGCCGGCTGAGAGCCAGACTGCGCGCCGACCGCGCCCTGCAGGCCCGTGGCCGGAACGCGACCGGCGATCTGTGGCACGACGTCCTGGGCGCGGACCCGGAGCACTACGCGGCGACGGCTGACGGCGAGGGCCCCGCCCCTGGACCGGACGCCGCACCGGGTCCCGGCACCGGCTTCGCCTCCGGAACCGGCGAGGGACCGGCCCCGGGTCCCGGCGCGGGACCCAGCTCCGACTCCGCCCCCGACGATCCGAACCGAGGAGACACCGGGTGAACGCACTCGTCCCGCTGCCGGTGCTGCTGCCGCTCTGCGCCACCGGCCTGAGCCTCGCCTTCGGCACCCGCCTCAAACAGTTCCAGCGCTTCATCAGCGTCGCCGTGCTCACCGCCGTACTGGGCCTCTCGGTCACGCTGATGATCGACGCGGACATCGAAGGACCGCTCACCGTCCACCTCGGCGACTTCGCCCCGCCGCTCGGCATCACGCTGGTCGCCGACCGGCTCTCCGGGCTGATGCTGACGGTCTCCTCGGCCGTGACCCTGTGCGTCCTCGTCTACTCGCTCGGCCAGGGCATGGCCGACCGGGACGAGGAGACACCGGTGGCGGTCTTCCACCCGGCCTACCTGATCCTGGTCGCCGGGGTCTCGTGCACCTTCCTCGCCGGCGACCTGGTCAACCTCTACGTCGGCTTCGAGATCATGCTGGTCGCCAGCTTCGTGCTGCTCACGCTCGGCGGCACCGGCCCCCGGGTCCGGGCCGGCTCCACCTACGTGATCATCTCCCTCTTCTCCTCGATGCTCTTCCTGACCGCCATCGCCATGACGTACGCGGCTACCGGCACCGCCAACTTCGCCCAGCTGGCCGGGCGCCTCGCCGCGCTCCCGCTGGGCGTCCAGACCCTGATCCAGGCGATGCTGCTGACCGTCTTCGCGATCAAGGCCGCCGTCTTCCCGCTCGCCGCATGGCTGCCCGACTCCTACCCGACCGCACCGGCCCCGGTCACCGCGGTCTTCGCCGGACTGCTCACCAAGGTGGGCGTCTACTGCATGCTGCGCACCGAGACGCTGCTCTTCCCCGGCAACCGGCTCGGCGACCTGCTGATGGCGGCCGCGCTCGCCTCGATGGTCGTCGGCATCCTGGGAGCCGTCGCCCAGACCGACCTGAAGCGACTGCTCTCCTTCACCCTCATCAGCCACATCGGTTACATGGTCTTCGGTATCGGGCTCGCCACCCGGCAGGCGTACGGCGGCGCGATCGTCTACGTCGTCCACCACATCACCGTGCAGACCACGCTCTTCCTGGTGGCCGGGCTGATCGAACGCCGGGGCGGCACCACCGAACTCACCCGGCTCGGCGGAATCGCCAGGGCCGCACCACTGCTGGCCGTCCTCTTCTTCGTACCCGCGATGAACCTCGCCGGGATTCCGCCGCTGTCCGGATTCATCGGCAAGCTCGGACTCATGCGTGCCGGTGTCGCCGACGGCGGTGTCTGGGCCTGGATCCTCGTCGTCGGATCGGCGGCGACCAGCCTGCTCACGCTGTACGTGATGGCCAAGGTCTGGAACCTGGCCTTCTGGCGGGCCGCACCTCCCGGGCAGGCGCTGGACGGCACGGTCCTGGAGTCCGACGAGGAGGACGACAGCGACGCCGACGAGGGCCCGGACCGGATGCCCGGCACCGGCGACGAAGGGGTCCGACCGCGCCACCAGCCGGCCGGACGCGCGGTGGCGGCCACCCTGCACGGTCACGCGGTCACCACCACGACGAAGCTGCCGCGGCCGATGACCTGGGCCACCGCCGCGACGGTCGCGCTCGGACTCGCCTTCACCGTGTTCGCCGGACCGCTGACGTCGTACACCGACCGCTCGGCCGCCGAACTCATCGCACGTTCCCCCTACATCGAGGCGGTGCTCGGACGGTGAAGCGACTCATCACCCTCTCCTACCGGAACAAACGCCTGCCGCCCTTCAGCTGCGAGTTCGGCGGCCGCCGGCGGCGCGTGCTCGACCTCCCGCTGATCGCCTGGCTCACCGTCATCTGGGTGCTGCTCTGGTCCAGCCTGCACTGGGCCAACGTGCTGACCGGGGTGGTGGTCGCGGTCGCCGTCTGCCTGGCGTTCCCGCTGCCGCAGGTCGACCTCGGTCTCCGCCTGCACCCCTGGGGGATCCTGCGGCTGGCCGGCTTCCTGCTCTACGACATGTACACCTCCGGCGTGAAGGTCACCCGCCAGATCTTCGACGACCGCCCGCACCGGGCCGCCGTGATGGCCGTACCCCTGCGCTGCCGCTCCGACCTGATGCTGACGGCGACCGCCGTCGCGGTGTCCAACGTGCCCGGCGGTTCGGTCGTCGAGGTGCGCCGCGCGACCGCCACCGTCTTCCTGCACGTTCTCGATGCGGACCGGCCCGCCGAACTGGACGCGGCCCGGCGTTCCGTATGGCGCCTGGAGGAGCTGACGGTCCGGGCCTTCGGCACCCCGGACGAGATCGAACGCGTCGCCGCTCCGCCACCGACGGCACCAGGCACCGGCGAGCAGCCGGGAGAGCAGGGGGAGGACGCATGAGCGTTCCGGAGACGGTCGACCGGGTGCTGCTCACCGCAGCCGTCGTCGTGATCATCATCGCCGGGGCGGGCCTGCTGACCCGAATCTGGCGCGGCCCCTCCATGCTGGACCGGGCGATCTCGCTGGATGTCTGCGCGGCCCTGATCATCGCCGGGCTCGGCGCCAAGTCGGCCTTCGCGCGCGACCCGTTCTACTTCCCGATCATGCTGGTGCTGGCCTTCCTCGGCTTCACCGGTTCGGTCGGCATCGCGCGCTTCATCGCGGTACGCGACCGGCCGCCGGGCCATACGCGTGCCGACGGCCCCAAGAGGACGGGCGGGGACACACCATGAGGGTCTGGGTCCAGATCACCGACACGGCAGGCGCGGTCCTCGTCCTGCTCGGCGCCGCCATCTGCCTGCTGGGTGTCATCGGCATGCTGAAGCTGCCGGACGTCCTGTCCCGCAGCCATGCCGCCACCAAGCCGCAGTCCCTCGGCATGCTGATCGTGCTGGCCGGGGTCGCTCTGCGGCTGCGCAGCGGCATGGACCTCGCCACCCTGGCGCTGATCGGCTTCTTCCAGCTGATGACCGGCCCGGTCGCCGCACATCTGGTCGCGCGCTCCGCGTACCGGACCGGACAGATCGAGCACGGTGAGCTGCTCTTCGACGAGCTGGACGAGCAGCTCACCGAGGAGAGCTGACGGCGACGAGGCAGCCGCGCCACGGCCGGTATCGAATCAAGTCGCTCTGCTGCCCCGAATGTTGGAGAGGCCCGGGCCCGCGTCGCGGCCTCGCGTCCGGTCGGCCTGCGCGCTGTCCATGACCTCGGCGAGGAGCGCCAGTGCGTCGAGCACCCTCGTCCGGTCCTCGCCCAGGCCGGAGAGCAGCTGCGCCTCGACGGCGAGCTGGCGCGGGAAGAGCTGGTCGATGGCCTGCTTCCCCGACTCCGTGATCGTCACGAGCGCGGCCCGCCGGTCGGCGGGGTTCTGCGTGCGTTCGATATGGCCGCGCTTCTCCAGCTTGGCCAGCGTCTTGCTGACCCCGGCCCGCGACATTCCCATGTTGTCGGCCAGCCGGCGGGCGATGGCCGGTTCGGTGGCCCAGCGGAGCGGAATGAGCAGATCCGCCTCGGGCGCGGTGAGCGGGGCGCCTTCGTAGAGCGGTTCGAGAGCGCGGTCGAACAGCGAGGACACCTGCTTGACCAGCGCCACGACCTCCATGGCGGAGACGTTCAGGCCAGGGTTGTGGCTGACCCATTGATCACGGACCCCGTCGGGATGGGACTGCACCAGCACTCCTTTGTTAACCAGTGAACCATCGGTTATCTTTATCTCCATGCTATCGCCTTCCTCCGCCTCCGACGAGGCGGCATCCCACGCTGCCCGGTCCGAGTCGCCGTCCCACCCCGGGTCCCGGCCCCGGTCCGGCCCGCCCGCCTCGCCGAAGCAGCTCTCCGCCCTGGTCGCCGTGCTGGGCGCGCTCACCGCAGTGGCCCCACTGGCCACCGACATGTACGTGCCGGGCTTCCCCTCGATGGGGGCCGCACTGCATGCGAGCGGTTCCGCCGTGCAGCTCACGCTGACCGCGTTCCTCGTCGGCATGGTGGTGGGCCAGCTGCTGATCGGCCCGATGAGTGACGGCTGGGGCCGCCGCAGGCTGCTGCTCGCCGGTACGGGGGGCTTCGTCCTCTTCTCCCTGCTGTGCGCCGTCGCCCCGAACGTGGAACTGCTCACGGCCGGCCGGTTCCTCCAGGGATTCGCGGGCGCGGCCGGCATGGTGCTCGCCCGCGCGGTGATCACCGACTGCTTCCGCGGGGCGGACGTACCCCGCTACTTCGCGCTGCTCTCGCAGATCCTCGGCATCGCGCCGATCGCAGCGCCCGTCGTCGGCGGACTGGTGCTGTCACTGTCGACCTGGCGCGCCGTCTTCGTGGTCCTCGCCGTGCTCGGCGGGCTCCTGCTGTTTGCCGTACTGAGGAAGGTCCCCGAGACGCTGCCGCCCGAGCGCCGGCACAGCGGAGGCCTCACCGGCACCTTCCGCACCATGGGCACGCTGCTCACCCACCGGGCCTTCATGGGGTACGTGCTCGTGCTCGGTTTCACCTCGGCGGCGCTGTTCGCCTATATCAGCGGGTCCAGCTTCGTCTTCCAGAACGTCCACGGCGTATCGCCCACCGTGTACTCGCTCATCTTCGCCTCGAACGCCGTGGGCATGCTGATCGGCGGATTCACCTTCGCGCGGCTCGCCGCACGGGTCCGGCTGAACACTCTCCTGATCTCCGGCCTCGCCATCTCCGGCGCCGGCGCCGTCGCCCTGCTCGTGATCCCGGCCCTGGCCGGCCAGAGCCTGGCCGTCAGCTGGATCTGCCTGTTCGTCACCATGTCGGGCATCGCCCTGATCTTCCCCGCCACCATGAGCATCGGCCAGCACCTGGGCGGCAGCGCACCGGGTGCGGCATCGGCGCTCATCGGCGGTCTCCAGTTCCTGTTCGGCGCAGTGGCCTCACCGCTCGTCGGCCTCTTCGGCGAGGACACCGCCACCCCCATGGCCGTCATCATGCTCATCGGGCTGGCCCTGGCGGGCCTCGCCCTGGTCCTGCTTGCCCGCCCGTGGCTGAGCCACGGCGAGATCGCCCCCGAAGCGCGGCCCGGGGACAGCCGCGCCTGACGGCAGCACGCGGGTGCCCGGGAAGCGCCCCGGACCGACCGGTGGCCGCCGCATCCGCCCACCGGTCGGAAAGTCGCTGTCCCGGCGGCCGGAAAGGACGGAAACTCATGGCGTGGCTGACATGGAGGCGTTCAGAGAAGCGGTGACCGCATGGGCGGCGGGTGGCCAGGGCGGCCCCGCCCGCGAGCTGGCCGAGCGGCTTCCCGTGCGCACGGCAGTCCTGCTGGAAGGGCCGAGCGACGTCGCAGCGGTCGACGCGCTGGCCGCGAGTCGCAGCCGGCAGCTGACAGCCGAAGGAGTCTGCGTGCTGTCGATGGGCGGTGCGATGAGCGTCGGGCGGTTCGCCGCCCTCCTCGGGCCGTCCGGACTGGGTCTGCGTCTCACGGGCCTGTGCGACGAGGCGGAGCGCGGCTACTACAGCCGCGCCTTCCAGCGGTCCGGCGCGGCGCAGCCGGATTTCTTCGTCTGCGCGGCGGATCTGGAGGACGAGCTCATCCGCGCGCTGGGCGTGACCCGGGTGCAGGAACTCGTCCGGGAGGAGGGCGACCTGCGCGCGCTGCAGACCTTCATCCGCCAGCCCGCGCAACGGGGCCGCGCTCCGCAGCAGCAGTTGCGGCGCTTCCTCGGCACGAAGAAGGGGCGCAAGATCCACTACGGCCGCGTCCTCGTCGAGGCGCTCGACCCCGACCGCGTACCGGCCCCGCTCGACGGGCTGCTCGCGAGCCTCTGATCACTGATCACTGACCGACGTCGGGCGACGCCCTCGGACCGGTGCTGTGCACGGCGCTGAACGCTCGTCAGGCGGCGTTGTCAGTGGCTCCTTCTAGTGTGAAGACATCACTCGGGGAGCTGCGGAGAAGGAGCAGAATCATGTCCAACAGGATCCAGCACAAGGTGAATCATGTCGCGCTGGTCGTGGACTGTTCGGGTTCCATGCGCCCGCACCAGAGCCAGCTCATCCGCGTCGTGGACGAGTTCGTGGCGGGTCTGAAGGCCGAGTCCGACAGCCTCGGGCATGAGACCCGGATCAGCCTCTACTCCTTCGACCACAGGGTGGAGAACCTGGTCTGGGACATGGACGTCAAGCATCTGCCCTCCATGCGCGGCCTGTACCAGGTCAACAACGGTGCCACGGCCCTCATCGAGGCCTCGCTGAAGTCCCTGGACGATCTGGGCCACATCTGGGAGGAGTACGGCGAGCACAGCTTCCTCCAGATCGTGGTGACGGACGGCGAGGAGAACGCCTCCGGCGGCGACAGGCGGCACGACGGCGACATGGCGATCCTCGGCCCCTGGCTCGACAGGATCGCGGCGAGGATGGGTGCGCTTCCGGGCCACTGGACGTCCGCGATCCTCGTCCCGAACTCCCTCGCGAAGCGAACCGCTCAGAACTACGGCTTCCCGTCCGGGAACATCGCGATATGGGACGCGGATTCGCAGCAGGGCGTCGAGGAGGCGATCGGCACCGTCCGGGCCGCGGCCACGAGCTTCCTCCGGGGGCGCGAGCAGGGTGTGCGCGGCACGAAGAACCTGTTCGCGGTCGGCCAGGACATATCGGTCGACGACGTACGGGCGAGCCTCGAACCGGTCCCGGCCGACAAGTACCGGCTCCTGAAGGTCGACACGGAGGTCGAGATCCGTTCCTTCGTCGATTCGCATCCAGGTGTGACGTACGAACGAGGCGCGTGCTACTACCAGTTGGGCACCCGGGTTCAGGTCCAGCCCGACAAGGAAGTCATCGTGGTCGAGAAGGACACCGACCGCGCCTATACGGGCGACGCGGCGCGCAGTCTGCTGTTCGGCGCGGGGGTCCGGGGGACCGTCTCCGTGAAGGCGGGGAACAACCCCGAGCTGGAGGTGTACGTGCAGAGCCGTTCGGTGAACAGGAAGCTCAAGGCGAAGACGCGTCTGCTCATCATGCTGTGAGATGGGCGGACGAGCGGAGGGCGGGGACCGGCCTGCGAGCGGAGGTCTCGTTCCCACCGCCGGCCTGGCTGACGACGGCGTGAAGGAAGAGAGCCTGTGGACGAGAACCGCATGAGGGCACGCGAGTCGGGCATCCCGCTGACAGGCGAGCCGGGCCGGTGGAACGCGATCACGGACGTGCCCGGTGTCGAGGTCGGCTATGTGACCCTCTGCGAGGGTGATGACATACGCACCGGAGTGACCGCGCTGCTGCCGCGCGGCCGGGAGGGCGTGGGGCAGCCCTGCGCGGCCGGCTGGCACTCGTTCAACGGCAACGGCGAGATGACCGGCACCGCCTGGATCGAGGAGAGCGGCTCACTCGCCGTACCGGTGCTCATCACCAACACCTACGCGGTGGGACCGGTCCACCGCGGTGTGGTCGAGTGGGTGGGTGCCAACTGCCGTGGCATGGCGCCCGAATGGCTGCTGCCGGTGGTCGCCGAGACCTGGGACGGCCACCTCAACGACATCCACGGCACGGCCGTGGAGTCCCGCCACGCCGCGGCCGCCATCGAAGCGGCGGCCTCGGGTCCGGTCGGGGAAGGCTGCGTAGGCGGCGGTACGGGGATGCGCTGCTACGGCTTCAAGGGCGGCTCGGGGACCGCGTCACGGCTGGTGGAGTACGGCGAGGACCGCTACACAGTGGGTGCGTTCGTCCAGGCCAACTTCGGCGCCCGGCGCGAACTGGTGGTGGCGGGTGTTCCGGTGGGCCTCGAACTGCCCGACAGCCCCGGCGGGGCGCCCGACGGCGAGCGTCAGGTGCCGCCCGGTGCGGGCTCGGTGATTGTGGTGGTGGCGACGGACGCGCCTCTGCTTCCGGGGCAGTGCAAGGCGCTGGCGCGCCGCGTCACCCTGGGGCTGGCCCGCACGGGCACCACCGGCAGTCACTTCTCGGGAGACATCTTCCTGGCCTTCTCCACGGCCAACGAGTCCGCCCTGACCAGCACGTTTCCCACCGATGACGGCAGTGCTCCGTACGAGTCGATGCGGTTCGTGCCGTGGGGCCGGATGGATTCCTTCTACAGCGCGGTCGTCGAGTCGGTGGAGGAGGCAGTGCTCAATGTGCTCACGGGTGCCCACTCGATGACCGGCCGTGCGGGCCACCACGTCCAGGCACTGCCACTGGACAGGATGTCCGAACTTCTGGCGGCACGCGGGGTGATGGCCCGGTAGGGGCCCGGCCACGAGCGACGGACCGCGCCCGGCGAGAGGCCGGTCCGTCCCGGCCCACTGCCCTCGACTGCTCCCTGTGTGACACAGGTCTCAAAGGTGCCGTGCAGCAGAACCGGCCCCTGCGCAGTCAATGGGGGGACAGGAAGGGAGGGGCGGTGTGGCTCTGGCAGCCAAATGGAATTCACTGCTTTCCGAGACGAGTCGAACGGACCGGCCCGGGTGGGGAAACCGGAGCGACCGCAGTGGCCGGTCCGATCCGGCACCGGCCGGAATGCGCCCGGGAATGGATTTCCACTCCTTCGTCGCGGTCCGTTCGGCGGCGCTGTTCCGAGGGGCCCTGGTCCTGACCGGAAGCCGTGAGGCGGCCGAGGATCTGGTCCAGGAAACTCTGGAACGTGCCTGCCGTCGTTGGCGCACCATCGCAGCCAAGGATGCCCCGGACGCTTATGTGCGGCGCATCATGGTGAATCTCGCCAACGACCGCTGGAAGCGGTTCCGCCGTGTCGTACCCCAGCAGGACACCGGTGACGACCGGCCGTCCCCGGGTGACGAATACGGGCGTATCGACAGCCGGGACCAATTGGTCCGTGCCTTGCAACGTCTGCCGATAGGCATGCGCACCGTCGTGGTGTTGCGCTACTTCCACGACCTTTCGGATGCCGAGATCGCCGAGGATCTGCATATCTCGGCGAGCGCCGTACGGTCCCAGCTCACCCGAGGCCTCGAAAAGCTCCGGACCCAGATGCCCGCACTGTCCGAATCTTCGTCGCCGTCGCTCCGGAAAGGAACCTCGACCCGATGACCGGCTACGCGTCGCCGCCCTCGGACGGCCGCGACGGTGACACCTCCCTCGAATTCTTCGAACAGGAACTGGTAACCGCCTTGAACGACTTCGCGAACACCTCTCCCGCGCCGCAGTTCGACGCCACCGGCATCAGGAGCCGCACCCGCCGCAGGCGTGCCGGAGTCATGGCCGCCGTCTCCGCGGCCCTTGTCCTGGCCGGCGGCGGCACCGCCCTGGCCACCATCGGCAACGGTTCACACACCGCGCCTTCCAGCGCCGCCCACACGGGCACGGCCGAAACCAAGGGGAAGGGGAATGTCACCACCGTGCCGTACATCAAGCCGTTCGACGTGGGGGGCATGAACCTGGACATGGCCAGGGAGGCTCTGGGGCAGGGCGGCCTCAAGGTCGGCAAGGTCACCTATGCGAAGATCGCCCGCTGCAAGCCGGGCGCGGTCATCGCCGTCTCCCCGCTCAGCCCGACGGTCCTCCGGAGCGGCGACAAGGTCGACCTGACTCTCTGCGGCTGATCCTGCCGTTCTGCCCGCGCAGCTGCCGTCGCCTCTTTCCGATCAGGGATTCTCCTGGTCCGGAAAGGGGCGCCGGCATCTGCGCGCAGCGCGTCGACCGTGGAGCTGCGCGTACCAACTCCACCGCCCAGGCACCGGATTGCGGTGGGGCATGCGTGGGAGTCGTGAGGGTTCGTGCAAGGTTCCCGGGAGTCGGTGACGGGAGCGGAAAGCTCGGAGGGCTCACCCGGCGCTCTCGAACAGGTCCGGCGCCGCCCTATGCGATGGGAGACCGATCAACGATGTTCACTCTGGTACGGAGCAGAGTGCGAACGGCCGCGCTCGCACTCTCGGCCGTCGCGGCCCTCGCCTTCGGCACGACCGTCACGACCGGCGCGGCAGCGGCCCCCGTTCCGGCTCCCGCTCCCGCGAAACAGGGGCCGACCTCGGTGGCGTACGTCGAGGTGAACAACAACAGCATGCTCAACGTCGGCAAGTACACCCTCGCCGACGGCAGCAACGCCTTCGACGTCGCGGTGATCTTCGCAGCGAACATCAACTACGACACGGGCAAGAAGGCGGCGTATCTGCACTTCAACGAGAACGTGCAGCGCGTTCTCGACAACGCTGCCACGGAGATACGGCCGTTGCAGGAGAAGGGCATCAAGGTCGTCCTCTCGGTGCTCGGCAATCATGAGGGCGCGGGCTTCGCCAACTTCCCGAACGAGCAGGCGTCTTCGGCGTTCGCGACGGAACTGTCGGACACCGTGTCCAAGTACGGCCTCGATGGCATCGACTTCGACGACGAGTACGCCGAGTACGGCAACAACGGCACCGGCCAGCCCAACGACAGCTCGTTCGTGCAGTTGGTGACGGCACTGCGCACGAACATGCCCGACAAGATCATCAGTCTCTACAACATCGGCCCGGCCGCATCACGGCTCTCCTACGACGGCGTGGACGTCTCGTCGAAGTTCGACTACGCCTGGAACCCGTACTACGGCACCTGGCAGGTCCCCGGCATGGCCATGCCCAAGTCGAAGCTGTCGCCGGCAGCCGTCGAGATCGGCCGGACCGCGCAGAGCACGGCCGCCGACTTCGCCCGCCGCACCGTCAGCGAGGGGTACGGCGTCTATCTGACGTACAACCTCGACGGCACCGATCGCAGTGCCGACGTCTCCGCGTTCACCAGGGAGCTGTACGGCAGTGATGCCGTCTACACGCCGTAGGGCGGCCGTGGGTCCGGCGCGAGATGCCCTCTCGGGGCCTGTGGCATCCCGTGGGGACGCGACCCGCACAGACCGCGGCTTCGACAACGATGTCGGGGGTGCGGTCGCACGCCACGGTCCCGACCGGAGGCCCCGGTAGGCCCCAGCGGGGTCCCGGCGCAGACCGATGCTCTCCTCCTGCTGAGGGTCGGCTCAGAGGGCAGGCATCGGTACGGCTGACGGTTGCCACTCTCGCCTGATCAACCCGAACACCCACGAATCGGATACCTCGCCGTTCACGACGCAGTCCTCCCGCAACGTCCCTTCGCGCACGAATCCGATCTTCTCCAGCACTCGGGCCGATGCCACGTTGCGGGTATCCGTCTCGGCCTGGACTCGATTCAGGTCCAGTGAGTCGAATGCCCACCGGAGCAAGGCATGCGCGGCTTCGGTCGCGTAGCCGTGGCCCCACATCGCATCGTCGAGGACATAGCCCAACGACGCGCTGCGATAGTCCTGGTTCCACCCGCTCAGAGCGCACCAGCCGACGAAGGCCCCGTCAGAGGCGCGGTCGATGGCCACCCGCGCTCCGGTGCCTGCGTCCGCCATCTTCCGGCACATCGTGATGAAGCGCTCGGCGCGGGCCCGGTCGGTCCATGGCGGGGAGTCCCAGTAGCGCATCACGTAGGCGCTGCTGTGCAGTGCGAAAAGGGGGGCCGCGTCGGTGTCGGTGAAGGGTCGCAGTCGCAGGCGAGCGGTGTGCAACACAGGGGTGGCCAACGTCATGTGCACCATCTTGTGTCCCCATGGGGCGGGCGGACCACCGAATTTCTGATCCTGTCCGACCCTCATGTCCCAGGCACCGCCTGCCGGCAGTTCGTGCGGGCCTGCCTTCAGCCGGCACCCCGGGGCAGGCCGAGGGCCGCACCGGCGGAGTGCGGCGCCACCTCGACCGGGATGCCCGACCGGCCCGAAATCGAGCGGGAGATCTTCTTGCGCACCGGAATCACCGCGGACGAGCCAGGATTCGCGTGACAGGACACGCGTAGACAGCGTCTAACGGGTCGTGGTAGACACTGCCTACGCATCATTGGGGCTCCCTGCGAGAGCGGTTGGTCGACGACGACCGCCTCGGCCCCACCGTCCGAGCCGTGCGCCGGCTACCTGAGTGCTGTAGCCGCGTTGTCGGTGGCCGCCGGCCGGCTCGGTGACCGGTACGGTCCCTTCCGGCTGTTGGTGATCGGGGTGCTCGGGTGCGGGGCCACCCTGGCCGCTCTCCCTCTGCTCACCGCCCGGCTGCTGCTGCCCGGCACCGGCCCCAGACCGTGATCCCCTCATCAGAGTCCACTCGCCGGCCGAAGGAGAAGGTGCAGTGAATCCCGAACCAACTGACGGAGATTTCGAAGTCCCCCCAGATGACCGCTATTTCGAGGATTACACCGCCGGCTTCACTCAGGAGTACGGCAGCCTCGTCGTCACCGAGCAGGAGATCATCGGCTTCGCCGCCCAGTTCGACCCCCAGTCCTTCCACCTCGACCCCGCCGCGGCCAAGAACGGTCCGTTCGGCGGCCTGATCGCCAGCGGGTGGCACACCGTGGCGCTGATGATGAAGCTGTTCGCCGAGCATTACCTGTCCACCGTCGCGAGCCTGGGCAGCCCAGGTGTCGACGAACTGCGGTGGCTCGAACCGGTACGCCCCGGCGACCGCCTGCATCTGCGCGTGCACACCCTGGACACCCGGCTTTCCCGCTCCGACCCAGGGCGCGGCGTGGTCCGCACCCTGGCGGAACTGATCGACGCTGCGGGCTCACCAGTCCTGCGCGTGACCGTGGTCAACCTGCTGCGCACCAGGCATTGCGACGGCTGACCGACTCAACAGACCGCCGGCCGGCCCGCCCGGCCCCGGTTGGCCGGCGTGCCGCATCAACACCCGGCATGTCGCGGGCGGGTTCCATCAAGAAGGCCGCGACATCCGGGACTCCCGTGGCAGCCTTGTCGCACGGTCTCGACAGTTGGCCATACTCCAGTGGCTGAGTGGGCGTTCGGTCCTTCGAGGCGGAGCACGGCGTCGTTCTCCCGAAGCCGTACCGCCCGTTCGTGGGAGTCCTTGTCGAGATCGGGGCAGGCCTGGGTCTCCGGCAAGGAGAGGTGCTGGGGCCGAGTGCTGATGGCTTCGGCATTGCCGAGGAAGCCGGCCATGGCCGGAGCAGGCGTGCCAGGAAAGCCCCACAGATGCCGCCGCCCCTTTTCGAGCCGGCGCTTCGCCTGGTCGGAGAGGGGGGCGGCATCTGCCGATCAGATGTCCCGGAAGACACCGCGCAGTTCCATGACCTGCGACGATACGCGGTTGCAGAGCGTCGACCTGCGTGGATCATCTTTCAGATGTCTCCTGTGCGTGCACGTTGATGCGGCCGAAAGTCCCAGAGAAGTCCCAGGGGTCCCTGCAGCCAACGACCGTTCTCCGGGCTACACGCGGACCTTTGCGATGCGAGCACGGTGGAACGGATTACCCGCGTGTGCGGTCGGCGGTGTAGGAGCCCTCCACCACAGGAGACTGGACGGCGCCGCGAGTGCGGGAAATCGTCGAAGTGTTTCCGATGACGTCGCATGTTGAGTGTGTGGCGATCCTCGAGCCTACTGACAAGGGTGCCTGACCTGCGGGTTCGTGGCGGGGTCGGGCGTCGACCTGTTTCCCTCCGTGCAGCGGGTCGAGCGGACGGAACGATCCTCGCAGGCTGCCTGACCTGCGCGTCCATGGGGGAGACGCCCGCATCGGCGGCGCCTTCAGGGTCGCGTTCGGAGCTTCCTGACGCTCGGATGACGCTTGCCTCGGGGCCCTGAGCAGTCGCACTGCTCTGGTGACTGGGGCGATCGCAGGGCGATTTCGGTACCTCGGACCCTGCGGGGAGGTTCAGTTCCCAGAGCCGTCGATGTGCTTCGGGTGGGGAAGTCGGTGGCTCCGGGATCGCCACGCACTCAGTGGGTCGCACGCACAGCCATGGCGTGACGCTCCCGTGGCGGACTACGGTGAGGCGGGTTCCTCGTGACCTCAGTCCTGGACCGCTCCGCCGCCCGGCCCACCGACGGACGGCAGAGCGGCAAGGTCCCGCAGGAGCTCACCGGCGGCGCCGGTGAGCAGCCCGACGTCGGAGGTGACGGCGAAGAACGACGCCCCGGCAGCGAGCCACTCGGGCAAGTGCGCCTGTGGTCCCATGACGCCGGCCGGTCTCCCTGCCGCGCGCGCCTGACTGATTGCCTCGCAGGATGCCGCGACGACGTCCGGGTGCCCGGGACGGCCGGGGTGTCCCATCGAGGCGGCCAGGTCGGACGGGCCGACCAGGACGGCATCCACGCCCGGCGTGGCGGCGATGGCGGCGACGTTCTCGACGGCGGCCACGGACTCGACCTGGACGATCACCCCGATACGGGAACCGGCCACCGCGACGTAGTCCTCGTACCGCCGCCAGCGGGACGACCGGCCGAGGCCGCTCCCCATGCCCCGTATGCCCTCGGGCGGATACCGGGTCGCGGCCACGACCGCCGCCGCTTCCCGGGCCGATTCCACCATGGGTACGAGGATGTTCTCCGCACCGATCTCCAGGTACCGCTTGACAGTGACAGGGTCGGCCGACGGCAGTCGTACCACGGCCTGAGAGGTGGGGCGCCCTGCGGGGAGACCGGACGCCGCGCTGTCGATGGCCTGGAGCTGACGCAGTACCGAGCGGATGTCGTTGGGTGCGTGTTCCGCGTCGATGAGCAGCCAGTCGTAGCCGATGCCGGCGAGGATTTCCGCCGTGTACGAATCGGCGAGCGCCAGCCACAAACCGATCTGCCTTTGGTACGCCTGCAACTGTTCCAGGAACCTGTTGCGGGGAGAGGGACGAGCGTGAGTCATGCCGCGGTGTCTCCGTCCAGGCGGAAGGAGATGGTGCCGAGCGGTCCGTAGTCGGCGTGGAACACGTCGCCCCGGCGTCCGGCGACGGGACGGGTGAAGGACCCGGAGAGTACGACCTGACCTGCTTCAAGACCCTCGCCGAACGCGGCGAGCTTCCTGGCCAGCCAGACGATTCCGGCTGCGGGGTTACCGAGGACGCCTGCGGCCACCCCCGTCTCCTCGATGACCTCGTTGCGGTACAGCAGGGCGCTCGCCCAGCGCAGGTCCAGGTCCCACGGGCGGACCGGACGGCCGCCGAGGACGATGCCGGCGTTGGCCGCGTTGTCCGAGATGGTGTCCAGCACGGTGCGCGGTGTCCCGCTGCCCGCCGCGAACCGCTCGATGCGGGAGTCGATGATCTCCAGGGCGGGCAGGATGTGGTCGGTGGCCGCCAGTACGTCGGCGGCCGTCAGGGCCGTCCCCCTCAGGGGGCGGGCCAGGACGAAGGCGAGCTCGACCTCGACCCGCGGTTCGATGTAGCGGGTGAACGGGATCTCGCTGCCGGACTCGTGGAACATCTCGTCGAGCAGTACACCGAAGTCGGGCTCCGTGATCTGGGAGCTGACCTGCATGGCCCGGGACGTGAGCCCGATCTTGTGGCCGCGCACGACCTGCCCCTCGGCGGTCTTGAGGCCGACCCATTCGCGCGCGATGGCGTACCCGTCGGAGATCGTCATGCCGGGGTGGCGGCCGGAGAACTGCGCGACGGGGAGCCGTTCGTATTCGGCGCGGTGGAGTTCGGCGGCGAGTGCTGTGATGTCGGCAGCGCTGAGTGTCGTCCGCGTCATCGGACACCTGCCGTGGTCACGGCACGCTGGACGAACGGCACGGTCGCCGCGGTGAACTCGGCGGGCTGCTCGTACTGTGCCCAGTGATCGCACCCGCCCAGTTCGACGAGTTCGGTGGCCGGAGCCGCGGCGTGGACGGCGTAGGCGTTGTCGAGGAACATGCCTGGGGCGTCGACCGCGGCGATGACCATGACGGGCTGCTGGATGCGGGCCCATTCCTCCGGGCTGAGGTGCTGGCCTCCCCGTGTGAAGGCCAGCAGGCGTGGCATCGCTGCGGTCATCGAGGGCTGCCGGTAGATGGCGAGCCGTACGGCGATGAGATCGTCCATCAGCTGCTCGGGGTCGAGGACCAGCGAGGTCATGGCGGCCGACACGCTCTGCCACGAGGGTTCCGTGGCGGCGGCGGTCCGCCGCTTGCGGACGCCTTGGGCCACGGCTGCCTCCTGCTCCGCGTCGGTGATGATGCCCGCAGGAGCGATCATGACGAGCGAGGTGACCCGCCCGGGGTGGTCGTGCGCGAGCCGGGCCGCGACCCAGGACCCCAGGGAGACCCCCACCAGCGCCGCCGAATCGACGTCGAGGGCGTCCAGGAACCCTCGGAGGTGTTCGGCGTAGTCGGTGATCAGGTAGTCCTGCTCAGGCTTGTCGGTATAGCCGCAGCCCAGCATGTCGAGCGCCAGTACGCGGAAGTGCTCGGCGTACGCCGCGACGTTGACGCAGAAGTTCTCCAGGCTGCCGGCCGTGCCGTGCAGCATCACCACGACCGGGGCGTCGGCGGGCCCCGCATCGAGGAAGCGCGTCGATACCCCGTCGACGTCCACCCAGGACAATCGGTGCGGTGTGGTGTTGAGATGGGTCCACACACTCTCGTACTCGGACACGCGGGTCGTCCTCCCTCACGCGGAATGTAGGGCGACCGTAGTAGCCACCGGCCTCGTGGTCTTCGGCCAGAAGAACCGAAGGACACCCGTCGTTCGTCACGACGGTCAGCGGGCCGCGCCGGAAGGGTTCAGGCCGTGAGCCCGACGTCCCGCAGAGTGAGCCACAGGCGGCTCGCGACATCGGGATGGTCGATATCGACCTCGAGGAGGCGCTGAGCGGTCGCGATGCGGTACCGCAGCGTGTTGCGGTGCACGGACAGAGCCTCAGCGGCGGACTCCCAGCGTCCGCGGGCGCGCAGATACTCGACGACGGCGGCGAGGACATCGGGGCCGCCCTGTTCCTGCAGTGCCTTGACCCAGTCGCTCGGTGTCGATCCGCTGTGCTGGGAGACGTCGATGAACGATCCGACCGGACGCTGTCGCAGCACACGGCCCCAGGACTGTCGCCGGTGGAACAGCTTCGTCACGGGCACCTGCTCACTGATGAGCATGGAGAGGGCCCCGTCCTCCGCCAGGAGCCCCCGGCCCTCGCGGAGGACGCCCTCCACCTGTACGGGTGTCAGCAGGATCCAGAGCTCAGCGCCCTCGGCGTAGGCGAGCAGGTGCTGACTGCCCCGGGGCATCGCGGACTCGAGTCGGTCCAGTACGCCTTCCGTATCCCCCTCGGTACGGCGAAAACAGGCCACATGCGGGCGGGCGGGCGGGGCGGCGACACCCAGATCGGCGGCGAGCTCCGTGGCGCTGGCCGTGTGACCGGCGAAGACCAGGCGGGCGATGCAGTCCCGCACGATGCGGGACGCGGCCTTCGACGCGCGGACGTCCCGCATGAGACGGCTGAGTAGGGCGCCTGCCTCGGTACCGAAGCGGTACGCCTTGGTGTCGAAGTCCTCACGGCCAGCGATGACAAGGACGCCCAACGGCCTCCTGTCCAGCCCGACGCAGACCGCCAGGATGCTTGTGCCGTCGGCGTCAGCGTCGGCCGTCACCGCCGTACGCCCCTTCGCCGGCTCGACGAGGCTCAGCGCAAGGGAGACGGCGGCGGGCCCCGCGGACCGCGGAGGATGCTCCTCGATCACGTGTCCCGAGGGGGTGACGAGTGCCGCCCACTCGCCGATTGCGGACGTCAGGGTTCTGAGCACGGCCGACGTGGGATGGGACGTCGAGACCGCCGCCCTCACCAGCTCGGCATAGGGCAGTTCATCCGACATGCGAGACCTCCTGAAAAGCCGTCGAGCACCCCTCCGCCGGGCACGTGTCGCACTGGCGGAGAGGTGGCTCAAAGCTATCCAGCAGGACGTTCCCTGGGAAGTCCCGTCAGATGAGCGCCAGCTGGTACTTCTCGAAGTCGCTCAGCGGTTCGATGTCGACATCGAGGTGGGTCATCACCCGGGAGACCATCCGGTAGAAGCCGATCAGGAGGAAGACCTCGACGAGCTGCCGTGCGTCGAGGTCCTTCGACACAGCCTCGAAGAGGTCGTCGGGCATCCGTGTCTCGTCCAGCACGCTGTCGGTAAAGAAGATCAGCAGTTGCTCGAAGTCGGTGAAGATCTCCGAGATCTCGGGGAAGGCCGCGATCGCGTCGATCTTCTCGTCCGACAGCCCGGCGCGCCGGGCCGCGCGCCGGTGCTTGGAGAGCTCGTACTCGGCTTCGCAGGCGTGCCCCACCCGCAGCAGAACGAGTTCGCGCTGGGCGGGATCGAGGGTGCTGTGGCGGCTGAGGGACTGCCCGAGGTCGAGGACCATCGGGGCTGCGGCGCCGGCGTGCGCCAGCATGGAGAAGATGTTCAGCTTGGAACGGTTGGCCAGAGCGAGTTTGAGCTCGTCCTCGGCGTCCGCCACGTCGTAGTAATCGATACGGGCCATCGGTGCTCTCCTGAGGTGGGGGGATGATCGGAACTATCGCGCTGCCGCGGCGCTGTGTTCGGGTACGGGGCGCGGATGGTGACAGGCGACGGTGTGGTCGGGTCCGGCGTCCACCGGCTCGGGGGCGTCGCTCCAGCACACCCGCGTTGCCGCAGGGCAGCGTGGCGCGAAGGGACAGCCGGCCGAATCGCCCGGCTGCGAGTGGGGCTCCGGTCCCGGCGCCTCGGACGGCCGCTGTGCGTACGCGTTCGGGACGGACGAGAGCAGCAGCCACGTGTACGGGTGCCGCGGTTCCGCGTACAGGTCCTGGGACGGGGCCACCTCGCACAGTCTGCCGCGGTACATGACGGCCACCCGGTCGCTGACGTTGCTGATGACGGCGAGGTCGTGCGAGATGAAGACCATCGACAGAGAGTGCCGCCGCTTCATCTCCTCCAGGAGATTGAGCACCTGCGCCTGCACCGAGACGTCGAGCGCCGAGACGGGCTCGTCACAGATCACGACGTCCGGGTCCTGGACGATGGCGCGAGCTATCGACACGCGCTGGCACTGTCCGCCCGAGAGCTCGTGCGGGCGCCGCTGCGCCATGTGCTCGTCCACCCCGACCTCGGCGAGGACGGCCAGTGCCTTCTCCTCCGCGCCGCTCACCTTCCTGAACAGCAGCGGTTCGGCGACGATCTGCAGTGCGGTGCGCCGGGGGTTCAGGGAAGAGATGGGGTCCTGGAAGATCAGTTGCAGGCGGCGTCGGACCGGGCGCAGGGCCCGCTGGGACAGTCCCGTGATCTCCTGCCCGTCAAGGACGACCCTGCCCGAGGAGGGGGGCGGCAGCTGGACGAGCGCGCGTCCTGTGGACGACTTGCCGCAGCCGGACTCGCCGACGAGCCCGAGGGTTTCCCCCGTACGCAGTTCGAGCGAGACGCTGTCGACCGCGCGGAAGGCGCGACCCTTCTTGTCGCGGTACTCGACGACGATGTCCGACGCGTCGAGGACAACCGGTGTGTCCGGTCCGGGTCGCTCGGGTGCCGTCTCGGTCTGGGTGATCATTGGGTGACTCCTTGGGGCGTCCGAGCCCCGTCTGCCGGTGCGAGTGCGACCGGGTGGAAGCACGACACGGAACGGCCGGGGCCACTCTCCCTCGGTGCGGGGATGTGTTCGAGGCAGTCGTCCTGGGCCCGGGGGCAGCGCTCGGCGAAGGCGCAGCCGGGCGGGAGGTGGGTCAGCGGGGGCGGGTTCCCCTGGATCGTCCGCAGCACGGTGTGCGGCTCGTTGTCCAGCTGCGGCCGGGCTCCCTCGAGCAGTTGGCTGTAGGGATGGTGCGGGCCGGCGAAGATCTGCTTCGCGGGGCCCGACTCCACGATCCGACCCGCGTACATCACCGAGACCTCGTCGCAGCGCTCCGCGATGAGCTGGAGGTCGTGCGAGACGAGGAGCACGGAGAGCCCCCGCTCGGCCCGCAGTCGGTCGAGCAGGTCCATGATCTGTGCCTGTACGGTCACGTCGAGTGCGGTGGTCGGCTCGTCAGCGACGATCAGCTCGGGGTCGCACGAGAGTGCGATGGCGATCATGACCCGCTGCCGCTGGCCGCCAGACAGCTCGTGGGGGTAGGCCCGCATGCGGTGGGCGGCACGGGGGATGCCCACCTGTTCCAGGAGGTCCAGCGCCTTGGCGGCGGCCTGCTGCCGCGAGAGGCCGAGGTGGCGGCGGACCGGGAACGCCACCTGGTGGCCGATGCGCATGGCCGGGTTCAGCGCCGTCATGGGGTCCTGGAAGACCATGGAGATGCGGCGGCCCCGCATCTCCGCGCGCATCTGCTCCTCGGAGAGTTCGAACAGGTCCCGGCCGTCGTAGCGGACACGGCCTTCCTTCAGCCGTACCGCGCCGGAGGGCAGGATGCCGAGGACGGCGCGCGAGGTGACGGACTTGCCGGAACCGCTCTCTCCGACCAGACCGTGCATGCTGCCCTTCGCGACAGCGAGATTGACGCCCTGCACCACCCGGGCGACGCCGCGTGCGGAGGCGAAGTGCAGGTGGAGGTCCTCGATGCTCAACAGGGGCGTGTTCACAGGGCCGACTCCCGGATATCGAATCGCCGGCCGAACTGCTCGGCGAGGAAGTTGAGCGCGAGCAGGGTGAGCATCATCGCCAGCGCCGGCAGCAGTACGATGTGCGGTTTCGAGTTGAGCTCCGAGCGGCCGCTGCCCATCATCGAGCCCCAACTGGACGACGGTGGTGGTACACCGAGCCCGAGGAAGCTCAGGCTCCCCTCCGCCACGATGGCGACGGCGAGCAGAACCATGCTGTACGCCAGTACCGGCACGATGACGTTGGGCAGCACCTCGCGGCGGATGATCCGCCAGCTTCCCGCCCCCATGCCCTGTGCGGCGACGACGAACTCACGCTCGGCATACGTCTTGGTCGCCGCGCGGCTGACCCGTGCGACGGCGGGCGCGCTGACGATCCCGATCCCGACGACGATCGTGATGAGACCCGGCCCGAGAAACACGACGAGGGCGATCAGGGCCACCAGGGCGGGGAAGGCCAGCTGGATGTCGATCACGGTGCCGATCACCGGCGCGACCCAGCCCCTGAAGTAGCCGGCGAGGATTCCCAGTGGTGCTCCCGCGAGAACCGCGATCGCTACCGCGCCGATACCGACGAGGAGGCTCACCTGGCCGCCCGTGATGAGCCGGGCGAGAATGTCACGGCCGATCTCGTCGGTGCCGAGCAGGTGCGCTCCCGAGAAGCCTGGAGGAACGGCGACGTTCTGGTAGTCGCTCCTGGCCGGATCGGGCAGTGGAAGGAGCGGCCTGACCGCCGCCAGGGCGACGAGGAAGACGATCCAGAGCAGCGAGAGTGCGACCATCGGCCGGGCCCGCAGCGAGATCAGGGCGCGACTTTTGATCGGTGGTGTGCCGCACTCCGCGGCCGGTGGGGCTGCGGTCAGCGTGTTCATGCGCGGGTCCTCGGGTCTATGACGGTTTGCACGAAGTCCACGGCGAAGTTGGCGACGACGTAGGCCGCGGCGATGAACAGGACGACACCTTGGACGAGGATGTAGTCGCGGTTGTTGATGGCGGTGAAGAGCAGGCTGCCCATCCCGGGGAGCCCGGTGATGAGCTCGATCACGAGCGTGCCGCCGATCAATGTCCCGATGTTGATGCCGATGACCGTAACGAGGGTGGGCAGCGCCGGCCTGAGGGCGTACCGGAACAGGATGGTGCGGGATCTGAGACCCTCGGCCCGGGCCACGAGCACATGGTCTTCCTGCAGTACGCGGATCATCTCGTTGCGCAGGACGCGAATGTAGACGGGTACGAGAGTGAACGACAGGGCGATCGTGGGAATCGTGACGCTCTGGGCGTTCTCCCACACGCCGTCCGACAGCGGGGTGAAGCCGACCGCCGGCAGGACGCCGAGTGTCACGGCGAACAAGAAGATCATGACGAGGCAGACCATGAAGTTGGGTACGGACTGCATCCCGAAGGTCAGTACGGTGACGACTCGGTCGAGCAGGCGGTCGCGGTGGTGGGCGGCGTACACCGCGAGGGGCACCGCGACGGCCACCGACAGCGCCAGGGCGAGGACGAGCAGCTCCACCGTCACCGGGAGGCGGCCGCCGATCGCTTCGGCGACCGCCTCCTTGCTCCGGTAGGAAATGCCCAGGTCGCCCTGGAGCGCGTGTCCGAGCCAGGTGGCGTAGCGCTCGAAAAACGGTTCGTCGAGGCCGAGTTGGGACCGGACCCGCGCCTCCGCCTCGGGCGACGGATCGTCGCTCCCGGCGACGAGCACGGACGCCGTGTCTCCCGGCAGCAGGCCAAGAAGCAGGTACACCAGGAAGCTCACCCCCAGCAGCACACTGCCGAGTTGAGCGATTTTCACGGCGAACGACCGCAGTTTTCTTGTCACGTGTTCTCTCCTCTCCACAACCTGCCGGTCCGGGGCAAGCGGCTACTTCCTGACCCAGACCGTGCGGCCGTCCCACCACTGGGTCTGCGGGATGGTCCCTCCGAATCCGGCGACACGGTCCCCGACCAGGTAGGCCACGGACTGCTGGAGCAGAGGGATGACCGGCGACCAGGTGGTGAGCCGGGCCTGGATCTTCTGGAGGATCGGTCGGCGCTCTTCTTCCGTTGCCGTACGCCCCTTCGCCAGCAGCGCGTCGAGATCGGCGTCGCCGGACTTGGTGAGGTTCGCCGGGGACGTACTGCCGTAGGCGGTGGAGAAGATCTGGAGCGGGTTGGCGGGCACGCTGGTGTAGCGCAACTGGGCCTCGAACGCTCCGCTCTGGACCGCGCTGATCAACGAGGGCTGTTCTGCGACCTCCAGCCGCATCTCGATGCCCACGTCCCGCAGCATCTGCTGCATGATCTGGGACTGCTTCTGGAACTCGGGCGGGGCGGTGGACACCAGCGTGAAGTCCGTCCGCTTCCCCTGGTTCTTCAGCTCGGCGACCGCAGCTTTGGCTTCCTTCGGGTCGTACGCCGGCCATCCCGTCTTGACGTGATCGGGGCTGCCCGGAGGGACAAGGCCCGAGGTCGGGGCGGCCATGTTCTGGAACACGGCCGCACTGAGTGACTTCAGGTCGATGGCCTGGGTGACGGCCTTGCGGAACGCCGGGCTGTCGAAGGGTTGCCGACTGAGGTTCATGACGATGTCGTAATACGTCACCGCGGGCTGTCTCAGTACGCGCAGGCCGGCTTTCTCGGCCTCGGGGAAGTCGGTGGGCACCTGTGACAGGGCGAAGTCGATGTCGCCCGATCGGACGGCGGCGAGTCTGGCGTCGCTGTCGGTCATGGGCGTGAAGTCGATACTGCTGAGGTAGGGCTGGCCCTCGACGCGGTAGTCCGGGTTGGCCTTGAGGGCGATGTCACCACCCGGGCGGAACGATGTGACCTGGTACGGGCCGACGCCGACCGGGTGCAGGCCGTACTTGTCCCCGTACTTCTTCACGGCCGCCGGGCTGGCAATCATTCCGGGTGCGCCACTCGACCCGCCGGACGGGGCGAAGATTTCGTCGAAGCCGGTCCAGGGCTGGGAGAGCCGGAACTCGACCGTGGTGGTGTCGAGCGCCGTCACGCTCTCAAGCGTCTTCAGGGTGGACTGGCCGGCGGCCTTGCAGCGCTTGGTGTTCGCCACGACGGCGGCGGCGTCGAAGCCGGTGCCGTCGGTGAACTTCACTCCCGACGGGAGGGCCATCGTCCATGTCAGCCCTTTGTCGTCGGTAGTCATCGACTTGGCGAGTTCCGGCTCGACCGAACCGTCCTTGGTCGTCGACATCAGCGTGTCGTGGACGAGCAGCCCGACCTGCTTGGTGTCGAACGAGGTGTTCTGGCACAGATCCAGGCTGAGCACACCGGACGTGAGGGCGGTCTTGACCTGCCCGCCCCGGGCCGGGGTGTCCGATACGAGTTGCTGTCCACCCCACTTGTTGAGGGTGACTCCCTTGCCCGTGGCGGTGATGGGCCCGGTCACCGACGCCGACGGAATGGTTCGTGAGTAGGTTGTGCAGGCGGACAACAAGGCACAGGCGGCTGCAAGGACGGCCACAACGGGTAGTCCTCGTGTGCTTCTGAACAATCGAGGTGACCTTTCTGGCGGTCCGGGCCGGTGGCCCGGACGCGTGTCGGCTGTGCGGCTCCGACAGTCGACAAGCGCCGCGGCAGGCAATGTTTGCCCGTCAAGGAGCGGCGAGAGTGAGTGCCGGGCGTCGCGACGGGGCGAACGCTGCCTGCTGCGGCACTAGTGCGCGAGGCGGACCTTCGCGGCCTCCATCTTCTGAGCCATTTCAGCGATCCACTCCTCGCGCGGACGGGCACCCGGGTCCTTGGCGGCGATCTCGTCGGTCTCGCGCAGGATCTCCTGCTCGCTCTTGTCGAGGTCGAGGGGGTAGCTGCCGGGCTGCGGGATGTAGTAGGGCGAGTGGACGTAGACCTCGACGAAGTTGCCGTCGGGGTCGTTGACGTAGACACTCCACGCGTTCCCGTGATTCTTGATCACCTCGACCGGGATCCCGGTCGCCAGGACGTGCTGGTAGAACGCCTTGAGCGCGGTCAGTGAGTCCAGCAGGAAGGAGATCTGCGCGACCGTCCCCGGCGCCTCGGGATCGCGGCCGGAGATCAGCGCCAACTGGTGGTGCTCGGTGGGATCGGCGCTCAGGAACGCGCCGGGCCGCCGGGTGTAGTTCTTGCCCGACGCCCCCATGCCGCTGTCCGTGACGATCATCCCGAAGTTCTTGCAGTAGAACTCCGTCATCGCCTCGAGGTCCTTGACGAAGATGCCGGCGTGCTTCAGCCGGGGTGAGAAGTCGATCGCGTCGGGCATAACTGCCTCCATGGGATGCGCGGTGGGTGCCGGGTGGTGAAGTGGTGTTCCTGCGAGACGGACACAGCTGCTGAACCGGCCGCATCGACTTCGCCTTTGACTGGTGTGGAGTGAAGCAGCGGTGCGAGGTGGTGTCTTTGGTCAAGCGAGCCAAGGGTGCGGGCACCTTTGGACAGATGGACTCACGTGGTCCGGGCGTACGTGCCGCAGGCCCCTCCTGCCCGCGCGCAGCGCGAGCGGTGTGCTGATCCGATCCATCCAAAGCCGGCGAGAGCGTTGGCGTTCTTGACCGAAGACACCCTGCGGCAGTGTGCCTACTCTCGCCGGACACCGCATGGAAGAACCGCCCGGCGGACCCCTTCCCGTACCGGAACCGGCGGAGCGTCGTGTTTTTCGCCCCGGCGGTCTGACGCGCAGCCGCCCCCACCCATGGAGATTCGTATGGCCGATGACATCGACTTCTCAGCCCGTCGCGCCGACTGGTCGTCCTACCGGGACCGTGCCCAGGCAGCGGGACGCGAGCTCCTCACGGCCGTGGACGGCATCACCGAGGGAATCAGCTCCCGGCGTACCGAGTCCGAGCAGCACGGACGCGTGCCCCACGCCTCTGTGGACGCCATGATCGAGGCCGGCGTCTTCCGCGCGTTCACGCCGCTGCGCTACGGGGGCCTGGAGACGGATCCTGCCTCGTTCTTCGAGGCGATCATGAAGATCGCGGAGGCGGACAGCTCGGCGGCGTGGATCGGCGGGCAGCTCAACGTCCACTCCTTCGAGATCGCGCTCATGGACGAGCGCATGCAGGACGAGTTCTGGGGTGACGGCCCCGACACCCGCGCCTCCAGCTCCTACGCGCCCATCGGCAAGGCCGTAGCTGTCGACGGTGGGCACCGGCTCTCCGGCACCTGGACATTCTCCAGCGGTGTCGACCACGCCCAGTGGGTCGTCCTCGGTGGCGGCGACCGGAACTTCGTGGTGCCGCGCGGCGACTTCGCCATCGACCACGACAGTTGGGACGTACAGGGGCTCAAGGGCACCGGCAGTAAGTCGGTGACCCTCGACGACGTCTTCGTGCCGGAGTACCGCACACACAGGCTCGTGGACACCTACCGCGACACCAACCCCGGCTGGCTCGTCAACAACCGGCCCCTGTATTGGATGTCGTTCACCGGCGTCTTCAACTCCACGCCCACCAACACCGCGGTCGGCACGGCTACAGGCGGCATCACCACGTTCTTCGAGCAGTCGAAGCGCCGGTTCACCCGCCAGGGGACCGGAGCTCCGGTGGCCGCGAACCCCTTCATGCACCTCAAGCTTGCGGACGCCACGACCCGGGTGCGGACCGTCCGCGAGCGGCACCTGGCCAACTGGCGCGCGCTGTTCGAGCTGGCCTGCCGGGGGGAGGAGGCCCCGCCGCTGGAGCGGATGCGCGTCCGATTCGAGGCCGCCGACACGGTCGCGACCTGTTTCGACGCGCTGACCGAGATCTGGCCCATCGCCGGAGCCGCCGCGTCCGCCACCGTCAACCCGCTGCAGCAGTCGTTCCGCGACCTCATGGCCGCGCGTAACCACGGCTCCGCGGGCCGCGAGCTGGCGGCGAGCCTGTACATCAAGACCAGGCTCGGCATGGACCCGGCTCCCTTCACCGACCTGGGCACGCTCGCCTACTACAAGTGACCGCCGACCGGACCCGGCTTCGGCCCGGGGCCGTGGCGACCGACCTGAACCGTCCCGACCACCCGAGGGCAGGGATCACATGAACGCGACCGCAGTCAGCCGTACCGTCCAGGAACCCATCGAAGCGGGGGACCCACGGGCTGAACCTCGTGCCTTCCGCCGGTGCCTCGGCCAGTTCGCGACCGGCGTCACCGTCATTACCACCGCGCACGGCGACACACCGGTCGGCATGGCCGTCAACTCCTTCGCGGCCGTCTCCCTGGACCCGCCCCTGATCCTGTGGTCCGTCCGCAGGGAATCCCGCAGCCTGCCGGCCTTCCTCGAAACGGCCCGCTTCGCGGTCAACGTGCTCTCCGCGGACCAGGTGGAGGTGTCCCAGGCGTTCGGCTCCGGGCACCCGGAGCGGTTCTCGCTTGCGCCGTGGTCCGCGGGCACCCACAGTGGCGCCCCGCTCCTCGACGACGCCGTCGCCCACCTGGAATGCCGCCTCGAAGCGGTCCACGAGGGCGGCGACCATCTCATCCTCGTGGGACACGTCGAGCAGTACGCACGGTTCGACGGCAGCCCACTGCTCTTCGCCCAGGGCACCTACGCGGTGGCCGATGACCATCCGGCGGGCCACGACTCCACCACGGACCCCGGGCCGGCCGAGGCCCCGGCGACCGACACGGACGCGCTGTTCACCACTCTGCTCAAGGACGCGGCCCACCGCATGTCGACCCTGTTCGACGAGCACCGCCACACCATCGGCGTCAACGACGTCACCTCGCGCGTCGTCAATCGGCTCGGCGCCGGGCCGTGCGGGAGCGAGGAGCTGGAGCACGCCACGTACCTCGGCAGGCGCGCCGTCGAGGACGCCCTGGCCGAACTTGTGGAGCAGGGCCATGCCGGGCGGGACCCACACGGACGCTATGAACTCACCGCGAGCGGCCGCCGCATCGGCCAACGCCTCCGCCACAGCGCCCGGATGTTCACCGGACAGCAGCTCAGCGGCATCCCCGAGGCAGACATCGCCGCGGCGAGGCGCGTGCTGCTTGCCCTCCAGCCATCCAGCTGAACGACACCGCCACGCCACATCCACAGACGTCCCGAGGAGAGCGACACCGTGACCGAGATGATCGACCGCATCGTGAGCCATGTGCTCGACACGCCGTACGAGAAGTTCGGCGCAGCCGACGTGCTCGCCGCGAAGAACCGGGTTCTCGACACACTCGGGTGCGCGCTCTCCGGCTCCCGGGTGCCGAGTAACGCCCCCCTGCTGGACCTCGTACGACGCTGGGGCGGCGCGCCCGAGGCCACCCTGCTCGCTCAGGGGGGACGGGTGCCGCTCCACCATGCCGCCATGGTCAACTCGCTCCAGGCCCGTTCCTTCGACTTCGAGGTCACGGGCCCCGAACCGGAAGGTGCCAACAAGGGCAAGATGGTCGGCCACGTCGGCAGCACCACGGAGCCGACGGCACTAGCTGTCGGCGAGTTCCACCACGTCACCGGCAAGGACCTGATCGCGGCCGTCATTCTCGGAGGGGATGTCGCGGCGCGTGTCTCGGTCTCCGACACCTTCAGCTTCGACACTTCCTTCGAGGTGTGCGGGACCTCCAACGCCTTCGGTGCCACCGCGGTGGCCGGACGGCTGATGGGGCTCGACCACAGTCAGTTGCGCAACGCCTTCGGTATCCTCGTCAACCTTATGGCCGGCACCTTCCAGGGCATCTGGGACGGCGTCCCCAGCTTCAAACTGCCGGGAGCCATGGCCGCCTTCAACGGCGTACTCGCCTGCGAGATGGCGCAAAAGGGATTCTCGGGCGTTCGCGACCCACTGCTCAGCCCGCGGGGCTACTTCGCGATGTACACGAGGGACCCCCAGCCGGAGAACATGCTCGTCGACCTCGGCGAGGTCTTCTACGTCCGCGGACAGCACAAGCTGCACCCTTCGTGCTACGGGAATCACAACCCGATCGAGTGCGCCCTCGAACTCCGCGCCAAGGGGGAGTGGAAGGCCGACGACATCGAGTCCGTGGTCCTCGACGTACCGCCCCACCGGATCGAGCACTTCCTCAACCAGCCGTTCACGGCGGCTGACGAGCAGGCCAAGGCGCTCTTCAACATCCCCTTCGGGATTGCCAACGCGCTCCTGCACGGCAGGCCGGAACTGGAGCACTACCTGGAACCGCACATTCACGAACCCGAGTTGCTGTCCCTGGTCTCCCGGGTCCGCCTGGAGCCGAACATGCCCGGGTCCAAGAGCCACGCCAACCGGCTCACCGTGACGTTCAAGGACGGCGAGAGCATCGAGGCGTACCGGGAGGACCCGATCGGCTGGCTCGACAACCCCGCACCGCAGAGCGAGATCGACGCCAAGTTCCGGCGCAACGCGGCATTCTGCCGGACTGTCTCCGAGGACAGGGCGGAGGACGCGTTCCGTCTGATGCGGACGCTCGAGGAGTGCCCCGACGTGGCGGAGCTCGCCACGCTGCTCGCCGGATAGCCGGGGCCGGCCGGACGAGCGGTCGGCAGCGGGGCCCCGGCACGGCACGTACGAACGGATGGAGAGGCAGGCCGATGCGGCAGAACAGAAGCAGCGACGTGACGATAGGCGCATTCGACCGGTCCGTGAGGTCCCTGCGGAGCCTGGTCGCGGGGGAGTGGCGGGACGGCGAGGGTGACGAACTGCTCGACGTCAGCCCGGCGAGCCCTGGCGAGACCGTGGCCGCTGGGCGGCTCGCCCGGAACAGTGACCTCGACGACGCCGTGGCCGGCGCACGCGACGCCTTTCCCCGCTGGGCGACGACACCCCACCACGTACGCGGCCGGATCCTGGAGCGAGCAGCCGACGTGCTGGACGCGCGGGCCGTGCCGTGGGGTGAGGAACTGTCGTGGGAGGAGGGCAAGGTCCGGGCCGAGGGCATCGGCGAGGTGCGGCGGGCTGCGGAGATCCTCCGCTTCTACGCGGGCGAAGCGTTCCGTCCGGTCGGCGAGGTGTTCGCCTCACCGCGGCCCGGCGAGCAGATTCAGGTGATCCACCGCCCGGTGGGCGTCACCGCTGTGGTGACCCCCTTCAACTTCCCCGTCGCCATCCCGGCGTGGAAGATCGCACCCGCTCTCGGCTATGGCAACACCGTGGTGTGGAAACCCTCCGGCCTGGTGCCGCTCCTGGCCGTACGCCTGGCCGAGGCGCTGGTCGAGGCGGGACTGCCGGACGGCGTGCTGTCGCTGCTCCTGGGCGACGGGGCCCTGGGCGGCCAACTCGTCGAGCACCCGGGCGTGGACGCGGTGACGTTCACCGGGTCGACTGCCGTCGGGCGGAGCCTGATCGCCACCTGCGGGCGCCTGGCCCGCCCCGTCCAGGCGGAGATGGGTGGCAAGAACGCGTCCGTGGTGCTTGCCGACGCGGACCTGGAACCGGCCATGGAGGAAGTGCTCGCCGGAGCCTTTCGCTCGGCGGGCCAGAAGTGCACCGCCACCTCCCGGCTCGTCGTCGAAGAGCCGGTCGCCGACGCGTTCCTCGCCCTGCTCACCGAGCGCGTCGCGCAGCTGCGCGTCGGTGACCCGTTGGACGACTCGTCCGAGATGGGACCTGTGGTCTCGCTGCGGGCCCGGGACGAGATCCGGCGGGCCGTGGACGCCGGAACCTCCCGTCCCGGGTTCAGCATCCTGACGGGCGGCCACCCCTACGACGACGACCGCCGGACGGGCGCGTTTCTCCGGCCCACCGTGGTCGGTCTGGACGTGGACGACCCGTTGTGGTGCGAGGAACTGTTCGGCCCCGTGCTGTCCGTGCGGCGGGCCCGGGATATCCAGGAAGCGTTCCGGCTGGCCGACGACGGCGACTTCGGGCTCTCCGCGGCCGTGTTCACCGACGATCTGCGGGCAGTGACCGCTGCCACGGAGCAGTTGGACGTCGGCGTGCTCCACATCAACTCCGAGACCGCGGGGGCCGATCCGCACGTACCGTTCGGCGGCGCGAAGCAGAGCGCGTACGGGCCCAAGGAACAGGGCCGCGCGGCACGCGAGTTCTTCACGCGGACCAAGACCGTGTATGTGCGCGCCTCGGAGAGGCGGGCCCGATGAGCGCGGCGACCGGTGGGCCCCTGTCCGGCGTTCTCGTCGCCGACTTCGGCCGCGTCCTGGCCGCCCCGTACGCCACGATGCTCCTCGCGGACCTCGGCGCCGACGTGATCAAGGTCGAGCGTCCGGGCACCGGGGACGACACGCGGGCGTGGGGGCCGCCACAGGTTCAGGGCGAAGCCACGTACTACCTGTCGGTCAACCGCAACAAGAGGTCCGTCGTGCTCGACCTGCGTGATGAAACGGACCGCCGACGGGCCACTGAACTCGTCCGCAGGTCCGACGTCCTGTTCGAGAACTTCCGGTCCGGGACCATGGAGAAGTACGACCTCGGGTACGACCGGGCACGTGAGCTCAACCCTGGTCTCGTCTACTGCTCGGTGACCGGCTTCGGCGCCGGGGCGGGGGCCGCCCTGCCTGGCTACGACCTGCTGATCCAGGCGGTCGGCGGCCTGATGAGCGTCACCGGGCCGAGCCCCGGCCGACCGGTGAAGACGGGCGTGGCCCTCGTAGACGTACTGACCGGACTGCACGCGGTGACCGGCGCCCTGGCCGCCCTGCGCCACTGCGACGCGACCGGCGAAGGACAGCACGTGCAGGTCGACCTGCTCTCCTGCCTGCTGTCCAGCATGGTCAACCAGGCAGGCGGATACACCCTGGCCGGCAGCGTGCCGGGCATCATGGGCAACCGCCACCCGTCGATCGCGCCCTACGACGTCTTCAAGGCGGCGGACGGGCCCCTGGTCATCGCCGTCGGCAACGACCGGCAGTTCGCGATGCTGTGCCAGGGGGCGGACGCAATGGACCTGGCCGCCGACCCCCGCTTCGCCACCAACGCGGGGCGTGTCGCCCATGTCGACGCGCTCACGGCCGCGCTCGAAGCATCGCTGGCCAAACGAAGCGCGGCCGAGTGGTTCGAGCTCCTCACCCCGCTCGGCGTGCCCTGCGGACCGGTCAACGATCTGGCCCAGGCGTTCGGTCTGGCCCACACGCTCGGCCTGAGTCCACGTGCCACGGTCACCGGACCGGACGGCTCAGCCATGGACCTGGTCGCCAATCCGATCGGCCTCTCCGGCACCCCTCCCCGCTACGAACGCTGTCCACCACGTCTCGGTGAGCACTCCGAGGACATCAACACCTGGCTGGACTCATGAGTCCGGCCAGCACCGATGAACCGACCACCTGTACCTTCAGGAGCACACGATGAGCGGCGCCAAGCCGATGCAGGACCCCCTCGACCTGATCGACCTTCCGGCTGTCCTCACGGACGAAGAGCGGGAGATCCAGTCCACCGTCGCCAAGTTCCTCGCCGACCGGGTCCGCCCGCACATCGGGGAGTGGTTCGAGAATGCCCACTTCGCCCGCGAACTCGCTCCGGAACTCGGCAAGCTGGGCGTGCTCGGCATGCACTTGGAGGGCTACGGCTGCGCGGGCACCAGCGCCGTCGCCTACGGTCTCGCCTGCCTGGAGTTGGAAGCCGCCGATTCCGGCTTCCGCAGTTTCGTGTCCGTGCAGGGCTCGCTGTCGATGTTCTCCATCTGGAAATGGGGATCGGAGGAGCAGAAGCAGGAGTGGCTGCCCCGACTCGCCGCCGGAGAGGCCATCGGCTGCTTCGGCCTGACCGAACCCGACTTCGGCAGCAACCCCGCGGGAATGCGCACCAGGGCCGTCCGCGACGGCGGTGACTGGATCCTGAACGGCTCCAAGATGTGGATCACCAACGGCGGCATCGCCGACGTGGCCACGGTATGGGCCCTGACCGAGGACGGTGTCCGCGGCTTCCTCGTACCCCGGGGAGCCCCCGGCTTCAGCACACGGGACATCAAGCAGAAGATGTCGCTGCGCGCCTCCATCACCTCCGAGCTCCACTTCGACGACGTGCGCCTGCCGGACTCCGCCGCCCTCCCGCACGCCCAGAGCCTGCGTGGCCCGCTGTCCTGTCTGAACGAGGCCCGTTTCGGCATCCTCTTCGGTGCCGTCGGCGCCGCCCGCGACTCCCTGCAGGCGGCCATCGACTACGCCGACGCGCGCGTCCAGTTCGACAAACCGATCAGCGCCTTCCAGCTCACGCAGAAGAAGCTGGCGGACATGAGCGTCTCGCTGGGCGGTGCGGCGCTGCTCGCACTGCACCTGGGCCGGCTCAAGGACCAGGGGAGGATCCGCCCCGAGCAGATCAGCGTCGGCAAGCTGAACAATGTCCGCGAGGCCATCGCCATCGCCCGCGAGTGCCGCACGATTCTCGGCGCCAACGGCATCTCCCTGGAGTACTCGCCGCTGCGACACGCCAACAACCTGGAGTCCGTCCTCACCTACGAGGGCACCAGCGAGATGCACACGCTGGTCGTCGGCCAGGCCCTCACCGGCCACGCCGCCTACCGCTGAGATGGGACTCTCCATGGCCACACCCACCGGCCCTTCCCCTGCCACCGGTCCGCAGCGCCCGGCGCCCGACGGCATCCACCGTGTCGGGGTCGTCGGCGCCGGGCTCATGGGCAGCGGCATCGCCGAGGTCTGCGCCCGCGCCGGGCTCGACGTGGTGGTCGGCGAGACCGGGCTCGAAGCCGCGGCCGAAGGACGCCGGAGAATCACCAGTTCCCTGGACCGTGGCGTGCGCGGCGGCAAGCTCGCCGAGGCCGACCGCGACGCCGCCCTGGGCCGGATTCGGTACACCACCGACCTGGCGGATCTGGCCGACCGAGACGCCGTGATCGAGGCGGTGGCCGAGGACGAGGCGGTGAAGACCGCGGTGTTCACCGCCCTCGACAAGGCCGTCACCCGGCCCGACGCGATTCTCGCTTCCAACACCTCCTCCATCCCGATCGCGAAGCTCGCCATGGCCACTACGCGGCCGGACCAGGTGATCGGCATCCACTTCTTCAACCCGGTACCGGTCCTCGGTCTGGTGGAACTCGTGCCGTCCCTGCTGACCGGCGCCCGGACACGCGGACGAGCCGAGGAATTCGTCGCCGGGGTGCTCGGCAAGCGGGTCATCGAAGCCCCGGACCGGGCCGGATTCATCGTCAACGCGCTGCTCGTGCCGTATCTGTTGTCGGCCATCCGCATGGTCGAGTCCGGCGTCGCCTCCGCGGCCGACGTCGACAACGGCATGGTCCTCGGCTGCGCGCACCCCATGGGCCCCCTGCGTCTCGCCGACCTGATCGGCCTCGACACCCTCAAGGCCATCGCGGAGTCCCTGTACGCGGAGTTCAAGGAGCCCCTGCACGCTCCGCCGCCGCTGCTCTCGCGGATGGTCGAGGCCGGGCTGCTCGGCCGGAAGGCCGACCGTGGCTTCCACGACTACTCCCGATGACTGCCTCAGTCAGGGAGTGCCGCCCAGCACGGCCGATAGGATGCCGGGGTGAGCGAGGAACAGGCAGCGCGCAAGCCGGCCCGGGCGGCGGGGTCCCAGACCCTGGCTCGTGGACTGACGGCACTGCACCTCGTCGCGGAGGCTCCGCGGGGTCTCGGCGTACAGGAGATCGCCGAGCGTCTCGGCGTCCATCGCACCATCGCCTACCGCATCGTGAGCACGCTGGCAGAGTTCCGTCTGGTCTCCCGCGGCGCGGACGGGCGCTACCGGGCCGGTGTGGGCACCGTCGTCCTGGCCCGTGGTTACACCGCGGGTCTGCAGGAGACCGCCGTCCCGTTCCTCCGCCGCACGGCCGACGACCTCGGTGCCACCGTCGCCCTGATCGCCGAGGAGGGCGACGAGGCGGTCGCGGTCGCCGTGGTGGAGCCACAGTCGGTCGACTACCACCTCTCCTACCGTGTGGGCAGCCGCAATCCGCTGAGCGTGGGTTCGGCCGGTCTCGCCCTGGCGTCCATGCGCCCGCCGTACCCGGGCGAGCCCGAGGCGCCGGCCGAGGCACGGCGGCAGGGGCACGCCGCGACGTACGGCCAGGTGGAGCCGGGGGCCTACGGAGTGGCCGTGCCCCTGAGGTTGCCGGAGCCTGCGCCCCGGATGTGCGTCAACCTGATCACCTCGCGCGAGGAAGTGGCACGCCACGCCGTGGCCAGGATGCGCGCGACCGCGGAGGACATCCGGTCCGCCGCGACCGGGGAAGGCGAAGCCTGAGACCGGCGGCGTTCGGCCGGCAAGCCGCGCACACCCGCTGAGCCGGAGTGCGGCCCAACTCTGCTCCTTCAACGGCTCTTTGCGCGCCGAAGGATGTATCTCTCGTCACCCAGAGGGCCTTGACATGGTGACCTGCTTGTCTGAGGCTTCTAAATATCGCACGGGTGCGAGCGTTAAATGAAACAACGCAGGTCGGTTCCGTCATGTCAGGAGATCCCCGCCCATGCCCCATCCAGCCCCCGCCGCCCCCTCGGCCTCCTTCGACGTCGTGATCGTCGGAGCCGGTCCCACCGGTCTCACACTTGCGAACCAGCTCGGGCTCTTCGGTGTACGCACGCTGCTCGTCGAGGCAGAGGACAAGCTCATCGACTACCCGCGCGGTGTCGGTATGGACGACGAAAGCCTCCGCGCATTCCAGCAGATCGGCCTGGTGGAGCAGATTCGCCAGCACACCGCACCGCACCAGATCATGCGGTTCGTCAACGGACGTGGCACCCTGCTCGCCGAACTCGCGCCGCAGACCGACGAGTTCGGCTGGCCCAGGCGCAACGGCTTCGTACAGCCCCTCGTCGATGCCGAACTGTTCGCAGGAACCGGCCGGTTCGAGACCGTGGAGGTCCGGTTCGGTCACCGCATGGAGCGGTTCACCGAGATCCGTGACGGCGTCGATGTCGATCTGACCGGGCCCGACGGCGAACCCCTCACCGTGCGTGCCGGATACCTCATCGGCGCCGACGGCGGACGCAGCGTCACCCGCAAGTCCCTCGGGCTCGCCTTTGAAGGCTCCACCGAGCCGACCCGCTGGCTGGTGGTCGACCTGCGTAACGACCCGCTGGGCGCACCCAACGCCTACATGGGCTGCGACCCGGCCAGGCCGTACGTCTCGATCGGCCTGCCGCACGGCATCCGGCGTTTCGAGTTCATGCTCTTCCCGCACGAGGATCAGGCGTTCGCCGACGACGACGCCAACCTCCACGCGCTGCTGGCCCCGCTCATCCCTGACCCGGTTGCCGCCGACGTCATCCGTCGCCGCGTCTACACCCACAACTCACGCGTCGCAGGCACCTTCCGTAAGGGCCGTGTCATGGTCGCCGGCGACGCGGCGCACGTCATGCCCGTCTGGCAGGGGCAGGGGTTCAACAGCGGTATCCGCGACGCCGTCAACCTCGGCTGGAAGCTTGCCTGCGTCGTCCGGGGTGCCGCGAGCGAACGGCTGCTGGACTCCTACGACAGTGAGCGTCGTCCGCACGCCACCGCCATGGTGGACCTGTCCGACAAGGCCGGCAAGGTCATCTCGCCGACCAATCGCCTGGTCGCCGGGTTCCGCGACGTCGTCTTCCGCGGTCTCAACGTCGTTCCCGCAGCCAAGGACTACGTGGCTCAGATGCGCTTCAAGCCGATGCCGTTCTACGAGCGTGGGGCGGTCGCCCACCCGGTCCGGCCGACCCGTGGCGCTCCGAGCGTGGGCCGCCTCTTCATCCAGCCGCGCGTCACCACCCGGGAACGCGATGACGTCCTCCTCGACGACGTGACGGGTCCGTGGTTCACCGTCCTGGCCTGGAACAACAATCCGCTGACCCTGCTGGACGACCGGGCAGTGGAGACCTGGCGCGGGCTCGGCGCCCATTTCGTCGAGGCGCGTGCCCTGTGCCAGTTGCACTGGGCCGACGGCGACAACCCCGAGGTGACCGTGGTCGGCGACCTCAACGGCCGGCTGAAGGCGTGGTTCGACCAACGACCCGAGGCCGTCGTCGTCCTGCGTCCCGACCGCTTCGTAGCGGGGGCAGACCTCGCCCAGAACGCCTCGTCCCTCACTCGCCGCCTCACCGAGGCGTTCCACCTGATACCTGGAGGCCCCGATGTCAGTCGCCCTGTGCTGCCTGTCGCACTCCCCGCTCATGGAGTACGTGCAACCGTCTGACGATGTCAGGGCCCGCGTAGACACGGCTCTCGCCGGAGCCCGGGCGTTCGTCGAGGACTACGACCCCGAACTCGTGGTCATCTTCGCGCCCGACCACTACAACGGCTTCTTCTACGACATGATGCCGCCCTTCTGCATCGGTGGCCGGGCACACGCGATCGGTGACTTCAAGACCCCCGAGGGCGCACTCTCGGTCGACCACGACGCGGCACTGGCGATCACCGAGTCCGTGCTCGCCAGCGGTGTCGACACGGCACTGTCCGAGGACCTGATCGTCGACCACGGCTTCTCCCAGCCGCTGGACATCCTGCTCGGTGGCATCGACGCGAGGCCCGTGGTCCCGGTGTTCATCAACTCCGTCGCCGAACCACTGGTCCCCGCCCACCGCGTCCGCGCCCTCGGCGAGGCAGTCGGCCGGGCCGCCGCGGAACTCGGCCGACGAGTGCTCGTGATCGGTTCCGGCGGGCTCTCGCACGATCCGCCCGTACCGCGAATGGCCGAGGCCGACACCGCGGAGAAGGTGGCCAGGCTCATCAACAACCGCAACCCCGCCGACGAGGCCAGGGCGGCACGCCAGGCCCGCACGATCGCCGCCGCCGAGGCGTTCGCCGAGGGCGGGTCCGGCATGCACCCACTCAACCCGGAGTGGGACAACCTCGTCCTCGACGTGCTCGGCGATCCTGCGCGCCGCACCGAGACCGACACCTGGGCCAACGACTGGTTCGCCCAGCAGGCGGGCAACTCCGCGCACGAGGTGCGCACCTGGATCGCCGCTCATGCGGCCCTGTCCACGGCCGGCTCCTACCGGGTCACAAGCCGCTTCTACGAGCCCATCGAGGCGTGGATCGCGGGATTCGCGGTCACCACGGCCGTCACCGGTACCGCCTGATCGGCCGTTCGCACGACCACGTCACCGGACGCCCACATCGGGCAACGACACACGAAGCAGGAGAGCACATGTCCGCCATCTACCCCTCCGTCTGGCTCGGATTCTCCCAGACGTCCTTCACGCTGGAGCAGGTCCAGGTCGGGCAGTGGAGCACCCGCGTGTTGACCGCGGGCCCCCCTGACGGCCAACCGCTGGTGATGATGCACGGCACCGGGGGCCACCTGGAGACTTACGCGCACAACGTCAAGGCGTTCGCCGACGCCGGATACCGCGTCGTGGTTTACGACTTCCCCGGCCATGCCGGCACCACCCATGCCGTCGCGGACCTTGAACTTGAGCACTACGTCGAGCACTTGCTCGGCCTGCTGGACGTCGTCGGTATCGAGAAGGCCCACCTGACCGGAGAGTCGCTGGGCGGCTGGGTGGCCATCAAGTTCGCTGCCCGGTACCCGGACCGAACCCGGAAGATCGTCGCCAATACCCCCGGCGGCACCATGTCACGGCCCGAGGTGATGGAGAAGATCCGCACCCTCAGCCAGGCGGCCGCCGATGACCCGTCGCACGAACGCGTCAAGGCCCGCCTGGAGTGGCTGATGGCCGACCCGGCCACGGTCACCGAGGAGCTGATCGCGACCCGCCGTGCCCATTACTCCCGTCCCGGCTACGCCGATTCCGCCCGGCACATTCTGTGCCTGCAGGACCCGGACATCCGCCGCCGCAACCTGATATCCGACGAGGACCTGACCGCCTTGAAGGCGCCCGCGCTGGTGGTGTGGAGCTCCGACGACCCCTCGGGTCCTGCGGCGGCCGGTATGGACATGGCCGAGAGGATGCCGGGGGGGCGCTTCGCTCTCGTCGAGAACGCCGGCCACTGGCCGCAGTGGGAACAGGCGGAGTTCTTCAACGACCTGCTGCTTGCCTTCCTGGCCGAGGAGAGCTGAACCCGAGGAGAGCTGAACCCGAGGAGAGCCGGGAAGCGCACGCCGTCGTCCGCGATGCGCGGGTTCGACGGACACCGCCCCACCGGCGGGCTCCTCACCGCGTCCCCTTCCTGGAGGTAACCCTCATGCCCGTCCCGTACCACCGCAGCACCGTGCAGAGCAGGAACGTATGAGCATCCACAAGTCCGCCGACGCCGTGGCGAAGGCGGCGGCAGCCCTGAACGAAGCCGCCCGCACGGGCGTGCCGTGTCCGCCGGTTCGCTCGCTCCTGCCTGAGCAGGACGTCGAGGCCGCCTACGCGGTGCAGCGGTTCCATGTCGAGCGGGGTGTCGCCGCGGGCCGTCGGCTGGTGGGCCGCAAGATCGGCCTGACCTCGCCCGCCGTCCAGCGCCAGCTCGGCGTCGACCAGCCGGACTTCGGGGCTCTGTTCGCCGATATGGCGGTCCCCGAAGGGCAGTCGATCACGCGCGGTCGTCTGATGCAGCCGAAGGTCGAGGCGGAGGTCGCCCTGGTCCTCGGTGCGGATCTGCCGCACGCGGACCCGACGGTCGCCGATCTGCTGCGGGCCACCGCCTTCGCGCTGCCCGCGCTGGAGATCGTCGATAGCCGGATCGCCGGCTGGGACATCACCATCGTCGACACCGTCGCGGACAACGCCTCCTGCGGCCTGTTCGTCCTGGGCGGCACCCCCGTACCGCTGGACCGGGTCGACCTGCGCGCCGTGACGATGAACCTCACCAAAAACGGCGAGACCGTTTCCCGGGGCACCGGCGCCGACTGCCTGGGCAGCCCGCTCACTGCCGCCCTCTGGCTCGCCTCGACGCTGGCCGGCCTGGGGGATCCGCTGGAGGCCGGTGACGTCGTCCTGACCGGCGCGCTGGGCCCCATGGTCGCCGCCACCGAAGGCGACGAGTTCACCGCACACATCGAAGGGCTCGGCGCGGTCAGTGCCGCATTTGCCCCGTCGGTCACACAAGGAGCCGGAGCATGACCACCAAGGTTGCCGTCATCGGATCGGGCAACATCGGCACCGACCTGATGATCAAAGTACTGCGGCTCTCCGAGTCGCTGGAGATCGCTGCCCTGGCGGGCATCGACCCCGACTCCGACGGCCTGGCCCGCGCCCGCCGCCTGAAGGTCGCCACTACGCACGAGGGCGTGAACGGTTTGGTGAAGCTGGACGAGTTCGCTGACGTGTCGATCGTCTTCGACGCCACCTCCGCCGGCGCCCACCTCCGCCATGACGAGGTCCTGCGCGGTCTCGGCCGCACCGTCGTCGACCTCACCCCTGCCGCGCTCGGCCCCTATGTGGTGCCACCGGTCAACGGCGACGCCCACCTGGACGCGCCCAACGTCAACATGGTCACCTGCGGTGGCCAAGCCACCATCCCGATGGTCGCGGCCGTCGCCTCCGTCACCCCGGTCCACTACGGCGAGATCGTCGCCTCGATCTCCTCACGCTCGGCCGGTCCCGGTACCCGAGCGAACATCGACGAGTTCACCGAGACCACGTCCTCCGCCATCGAGAAGGTCGGCGGCGCGGCCCGCGGTAAGGCGATCATCGTCCTCAACCCTGCCGAACCGCCGCTGATCATGCGGGACACCGTGCACTGCCTGGTCGGCGACTGCGACGACGCGGCCGTCACCGCCTCTGTGGAGGAGATGGTCGCCCGCGTGCAGACCTACGTCCCCGGCTACCGCCTCAAGCAGAAGGTGCAGTTCGACCGCGTGGACGCCGACGACCCGCTCCGCTCCCTGCTGCCCGCGGCCTCGCGGACCGGTGGAGCCGCGAAGGTGTCGGTCTTCCTGGAGGTGGAGGGCGCCGCCCACTACCTGCCCGCCTATGCCGGCAACCTCGACATCATGACCTCGGCCGCCCTGCGCACCGCGGAACGCATGGCCGCACACAACTTCACGGAGGTGGCATCGCGATGACCAAGTCCCCCAAGCAGTCCCTCTACGTGCAGGACGTCACCCTCCGGGACGGTATGCATGCTGTCCGCCACCGTTACACCGTCGAGCAGGCCCGCACCATCGCCGGGGCCCTCGACGCCGCAGGAGTCGCCGCGATCGAGATCGCGCACGGCGACGGCCTGTCCGGCTCCAGCATCACCTACGGCGTGGGTTCCCACACCGACTGGGAGTGGATCGAGGCCGTCTGCGGCATCGTTACCCAGGCGATCCCCACCACGCTCCTCCTGCCAGGCATCGGCACCCTGCATGACCTGCGCCAGGCCCACGCCCTCGGTATCCGCTCGGTCCGGGTGGCCACCCACTGCACCGAGGCAGACATCTCCGCCCAGCACATCGCGGCAGCCCGCGAACTGGGCATGGACGTGGCCGGATTCCTGATGATGTCCCACATGGCCGAGCCCGCCCAGCTGGCCCAGAAGGCCAAGCTGATGGAGTCCTACGGCGCACAGTGTGTGTACGTCACCGACTCCGGCGGGCGCCTGACCATGGACGGGGTCCGCGACCGCGTGCGCGCCTACCGCGACGTCCTTGACCCGTCGACCGGTATCGGCATCCACGCGCACCACAACCTTGGCCTCGGGGTGGCGAACTCGGTCGTCGCCGTGGAGAACGGTGTCACCCGCGTCGACGCCTCCCTCGCCGGGCAGGGCGCCGGTGCAGGCAACTGCCCGCTGGAGGCGTTCGTCGCCGTCGCCGACCTGATGGGCTGGGAGCACGGCTGCGACCTGTTCCCGCTGATGGACACGGCCGACGACGTCGTACGCCCGCTCCAGGACCGTGAGGTGCGGGTCGACCGCGAAACCCTGACTCTCGGCTATGCGGGCGTGTACTCCAGCTTCCTGCGCCACGCCGAGGCCGCGTCCCGCCGCCACGGCGTCGACACGCGGGACATCCTCGTCGAGGTGGGCCGGCGAGGGATGGTCGGCGGCCAGGAGGACATGATCACCGACATCGCACTGGACATGGCAGCGAAGCGCCCCGCCGTCTGAATCCGAGGGCGGTCGCGCAGCTGGACTCATCGCGGCGGACACCATCCGGCGGCCCGGCTCGCGTAGCCTTCGTTGAGCGCGCCGGAGGGCTTCGCTCGTGACGCTCCGAGAGCCCGCTCATCTGCCGGAGGGTGGAGAAATGCCCGCTGACCTGGCGTTTCCTCCGTCTCGTTTCGCATGACATCTTTTCGATGACGCATCACGTAAAGAGCGCGGTGCTCGGAAGCCGTCGCTCCTGGTGCAAAGTCCCAGAGAAGTCCCAGAAAGTCCGTCACGCCCCACCTCGCCTCGCATTTGTGCAGGTCAGGAGGGGTGTGACGGTGCTTCTTCTGCAGGCTTTCAGATGTCCCGGAAGATCTCGATCTGCGCCCCCACCGAGTTCAGCCGCTCCGCCAGCTCCTCGTAACCGCGGTTGATCACATACACGTTGCGCAGTACGGAGGTGCCCTCGGCCGCCATCATCGCGAGCAGGACCACCACGGCCGGACGCAGCGCCGGCGGGCACATCATCTCGGCCGCGCGCCACCGGGTCGGGCCCTCGACCAGGACCCGGTGCGGGTCGAGGAGCTGGAGCCGGCCGCCGAGCCTGTTGAGGTCGGTGAGATAGATGGCGCGGTTGTCGTAGACCCAGTCGTGGATCAGGGTCTGGCCGTGGGCCGAGGCGGCGATGGCCGCGAAGAACGGCACGTTGTCGATGTTCAGGCCGGGGAACGGCATCGGGTGGATCTTGTCGATCGGCGCCTCCAGCTTGGAGGGCCGGACCGTCAGGTCGACCAGCCGGGTACGGCCGTTGTCCGCCGCGTACTCCGAAGTACGGTCGCAGTCGACGCCCATCTCCTCCAGTACCGCGAGCTCGATCTCCAGGAACTCGATCGGCACCCGACGGATCGTCAGCTGGGACTCCGTCACGACGGCGGCGGCGAGCAGGCTCATCGCCTCGACCGGGTCCTCGGAGGGTGAGTAGTCGACATCGACGTCGATGTTCGGCACGCCGTGCACGGTCAGCGTGGTCGTGCCGACCCCGTCCACCCGTACGCCCAGGGCCTCCAGGAAGAAGCAGAGGTCCTGGACCATGTAATTGGAGGACGCGTTGCGGATGACGGTGGTGCCGTCGTGCCGGGCGGCGGCCAGCAGGGCGTTCTCGGTCACGGTGTCGCCGCGCTCGGTCAGCACGATGGGGCGGCCGGGTGTGACGGCGTGGTCGACCTGGGCGTGGTAGATGCCCTCGGTCGCGGCAATCTCCAGACCGAACCGGCGCAGCGCGATCATGTGCGGTTCGATGGTGCGGGTGCCGAGGTCGCAGCCGCCCGCGTACGGCAGCTTGAAGTGGTCCATCCGGTGCAGCAGCGGCCCGAGGAACATGATGATCGACCGGGTCCGGCGAGCGGCGTCCGCGTCGATGGCGTCCATGTCGAGCCGGGCGGGCGGGACGATCTCCAGGTCGGTGCCGTCGTTGATCCACCGGGTGCGCACCCCGATGGAGTTCAGCACCTCGAGGAGCCGGTAGACCTCCTCGATGCGCGCCACCCTGCGCAGCACCGTGCGGCCCTTGTTGAGCAGTGAGGCGCAGAGCAGCGCCACGCATGCGTTCTTGCTGGTCTTGACGTCGATTGCGCCGGAGAGCCGGCGCCCGCCGACCACCCGAAGATGCATGGGGCCGGCATAGCCGAGCGACACGATCTCACTGTCGAGTGCTTCACCGATACGGGCAATCATCTCAAGGCTGATGTTTTGATTGCCGCGCTCGATGCGGTTCACGGCGCTCTGGCTGGTGGCGAGCGCCTCGGCAAGCTGGCTCTGTGTCCAGCCCCGGTGCTGACGGGCGTCACGGATGAGCTTGCCGATACGTACGAGGTAGTCATCTGACATATCGAAAGGCTATCTCAGATATGAGATGAGGCTGACGGTGGGGTGTGGTGTTCGGGTGACGGGCGGGTGAAGAGCCGCGCCAAGGAGGTGCGGTACGGGGACACGGAGGCAGCGGGCCTCGGCTGAGCACGGGCACGCCGGTCCGCTTCCATGGTCCACCCGCCGTACGGGTCCGGCACCTGGAGCGCGCCCATCTGAGTGGGCCCCGATGGGCGGGGCTCCGGCCGGGTGGCGGAAAAGGTGTCGCCCAGGCGCGGGGCCGATCGTATGGTCCCGGCATGAAGCTGCTCTCCGTCAACATCGGCCGTCCCCGGCCCAACCCCTGGAAGGGGCTGAGCTCGACCGGAATCGACAAGCGGCCCGTCGACGGACCGGTCGCCGTCACAGCCCCCGGCCCCAAGGGCACCGGCGCGGTCGGCCTCGCCGGTGACCGTGCCTACGACGTGAAGCACCACGGCGGCTCCGACCAGGCGGTCTACGCCTTCGCCCGCGAGGATCTCGACGGCTGGGAGGCCGAGCTGGGCAGGCCGCTCCCGAACGGGGTCTTCGGGGAGAACCTCACCACGCTCGGAGTGGACGTCAACGGCGCCCTGATCGGGGAGCGTTGGCGGATCGGGCCGGATGCGATCCTGGAGGTGTCCTGTGCGCGGCTGCCCTGTGCGACGTTCCAGGGCCGGCTGGGACGTGAGGGCTGGATCGGGCGGTTCACGCAGGAAGCCCGGCCGGGGGCGTATCTGCGGGTGATCGAGCCGGGCGATATCCGGGCCGACGACCCGGTCGAGATCGTGCACCGGCCCGATCACGATGTGACGGTCTCGCTCGTCTTCCGGGCCATGACCGTGGACGGCGACCTGCTGCCGCGGCTGCTGGCCGCCGACGCGCTGCCCGAGGAGGACAAGGAACTGGTGCGCCGACGGGCCGGCGGCTCAGGTCGCGAGCGCCGGTGATGCGGCCTCCCACGCGAAGCCGTCCGGGTCGGTGAACGGGCCGGCGCCGCCGCCGATCGCGATCCGGTGCGATCCGGTGCCGTCGGGGGAGACCCCGACGTCCTTGGCCAGGGCGCGGCGCCGGTACAGCGCCAGCTTGACGGGTCCCGGGCCGGCGGCGAACTCGACGTACATCCTGCTGACGCTCTTCGCCACGGTGAGGCCCCGTTCGACGTAGAACCGCTTGCTCGCGGCCATGTCCTCGACCCCCAGCAGGAGCACGATGTCGTCGATCTCCCGGGTGGCGGGACCGGTGTCCTTCTTCGCCGAGGTCGCGACCTTCCAGATCGTGCCGTCCGGGGCCCGTACGACACCGCCGTAGCCCCAGAAGGACTTGGCGACCGGCTTCAGCGGGGTGGCGCCGGCTTCGACGGCGGAGCCGATGAGAGCGGCGACGGTGGCCGGCTGCGAGACCGTGAGCGAGAGAGTGAACCCGCGGAAGCCGGTCGTGGGTGCCTCGGAGGCCCGCAGGCCCAGCTGCTTGTCCAGACCGAAGGCGGCTGAGTAGAAGTGGTGCGCGGCCGTGGGGTCGGCCACGTCCAGGGTGACGGATTCGATGGATGCCATGTCCGTCACGCTAGTTGTGGCTCCACGGCGGGTGCTTCTCGATTCCTGACCGGTCCGGTCACCTCTTTCACCGCGCAGGCAGGCGGGCCCGTGGCGGTCTGCGCCGCATGGCGCAGGCAGGTGCCGGGCGGCGCCCCGACCAGCTCGGTGAAGCGGGTGCTGAAGGTGACCGGCGGCGAACAGCCGACGGCGAAGCAGCTCTCCGTGACACCCCCACCGCCAAGGAGCAGCAGGGCGTTGGCACGCTCGACACGACGTGCCATCAGATACGCGTACGGCGATTCGCCGTACGCCAGCCGGAACCGGCGGCCCAGGTGCCCGGCGGACATGTTCACACCGCGGGCGAGTGCCTCGACGTTCAGCGGCTGCGCGTACTCCCGGTCGATGCGGTCGCGGACCCGGCGCAGCAGTGCCAGGTCACGCAGCCGCTGTTCGGCGGCGCGTGCCCGGGCCCAAGCGGGGTGACACACCGGAGATCTCCTTCTCGTGCCGATACGCCGATGAGTGGACGAGTGGATGAGCAGACGAGTCGATGGCCGGACCGGTCAGCTGAGCTCCTGGATACGGACCATGTTGCCCGCGGGATCGCGCAGGGCGCAGTCGCGGATGCCGTACGGCTGCTCGGTCGGCTCCTGGACGACCTCGGTGTCGCCCGCCCGCACCTTCTCGAAGGTGCCGTCCAGGTCCCGGGTGGCCAGCAGGATCCAGCCGTAGGTGCCCTTGGCCATCATCTCGGAGATGGTGCGGCGTTCGTCCTCGGTGACGCCCGGGTCGGCAGCCGGCGGTGCCAGGAGGATGGAGGTGTCCGGCTGGCCCGCGGGGCCGACCGTGATCCAGCGCATCCTGCCCTGCCCGACGTCGCTGCGTACCTCGAAGCCGAGGGTGTCGCGGTAGAAGGCCAGGGACGCGTCCGGGTCGTCGTGCGGGAGGACGCTGGTGTGAATGGTGATGTCCATGGCGGTCAGATTAGGCGCGGTCCCGCGCCCGGCGCTTCTCGAATCCTGATCCGGACGACAGGCCCTACAGACGGCGGCCCCAGGCGGAGATCATCGGGGCCGTCGCCAGATCGAGGTCCCCGGTGGCGACGTTCGACAGATGGCGGTCGATGTCCTCGTCGGTCGCGATCCCCGCCGCCACGAGCCGGCCGCGGATCTGCCGGACGGTCGCTGCCTCCAGCACCGTGCAGGCGGGCGAAGTGATGGGGAAGCAGGCGTCCGCCCGCACATCGAGCAGACCGGCCTCACGCAGCAGCCTGGGCAGTGTCCGGCCGTACGCGAGATCGGCGCCGCGCGCGGCCATGAGTTCGCGGAACCCGGACCGCAGGCGGTTGGCCAGCCGCTGCTCGGGACCCGATTCGTCCGGGCACAGCAACGGCTGCAGCCCCGGATCGGCATCCTCCAGGAGCAGCACACCACCGGGTCGCAACGCCTGGACCATGCGGCGCAGCGCCTCGGCGCGGTCGACGACATGCACCAGGACGAGCCGGGCGTGCACCAGGTCGAAACCGCCCGGCGGCGGGGGGTCGGCCGCCACGTCGTGACGCAGGACCTCGACGACGTCGGAGGCGGCGTCCTGGGCCCAGGACACATCGATGTCGGTGCAGAGCACCTGCCCGGTGGTTCCGACCCGCTGGGCAAGACCCTCGGGAACGGAGGGGCCGCCGGCCCCGACCTCCCAGCAGCGCATGCCCTCGGTGATGCCGATCCGGTCGATGTGCCGGAACGTCACCGGGTTGAACAGCTCGGCCAGTGCGCCGAACCGGATCCCCGCCTCCGACTGCTGGTTGTCGAGCAGATACCCGTGATCCCCGCCGTGCTCGGCCATGTCCTGCCCCACTGCCCTTCTCTGTACTGCTTCGGTCGCCTTCGACTGCCGGCCGTCTGCGGACCGCCTCCCGCGTGCGGATCGTCCGCGGGCTCGCAGTCCACCATGCCCCGGCCGGCGGACTCCGGCCGCACCGGCTCGTCGATCCTCACCCATGACGGTGCCCGCCGCCCGGGCGGGGGAGGCGGGCACCGTCATGGGGCGCGGCCCCGGGCGGTCAGACCTGCGTCGGGTCCTTCACGTACGCCGACTCGGCGACGGGCTCCGGCGCGGCGGCCGGCCCGGGCGTGGGGCCGCCCTCGCTGAGGCCGAACCGGCTGTGGAACCTGCGCAGGAGTCCCGGCGCGTACCAGGCGGAGCGGCCGAGCAGCCGCATCGCGGCGGGCACCAGGACGCCCCGGACGGCGACGGCGTCGATGAGGATGGCGAGGCCGCTGCCCAGACCGAACATCTGCATGAAGCTGAGCTCGGCCGTGCCGAAGGCGAAGAAGCTCACCGCGAGGAGACAGGCGGCCGCGCTGACGATGCGTCCCGTGTGACCGAGACCGTTCGTCACGGCGGACACGTTGTCCTCGCCCTGGTCGTGGAGTTCCTTGATCCGGCTCGTGACGAAGACCTCGTAGTCCATCGAGAGGCCGAAGGCGATGCAGAACATCAGCACGGTCATGGACACCTCCATCGGCTGCGCCGTGAACCCGAGCAGGGAGGAGAGGTTGCCGTCCTGGAAGATCCAGGTCATGACGCCGAGGGTCGCTCCCAGGCTGATCACGTTGAGCACCAGGGCGCGCAGCGGCTGCACGACGCTGCCGGTGAACAGGAAGAGCAGTACGAAGGTGGTGAGGGCGACCAGCCCCACCGCGACCGGGAGACGACTGGCGATCGAGTGCTTGGAGTCGACCAGTTCGGCGTCGGTCCCGCCCACGAGGGGGTGCGAGCCGGCGGGCGGGTCGACCGCCCGCACCTCGCCGACCAGGCTCTGCGCCTCGTCCGACTTCGGTGACAGGCTGCTCACCACGTTGACCTGCTGCGCGTCGGGACGGCCGAGTGCGGTGCTGCCGGGGCCGGCCGCAGCGGAGCGTCCGCCGGTGTAGGTCCCGCTACTGGTCTCGACGCGGGCGACGCCCTTGAGCCCGGACAGCTCACTCGCGTACGACGCAAGCGGCGCCTTGGCCACGGAGTTGTCGATGACGACATGGAGGGCGGCGTCGTCGTTGCCGTTGAACTTCTCCTGCAGTACGGAGGACACCTGGCGGCTCTCGGCGCCGTCGGGCAGTACGCGTTCGTCCGGTGTGCCGAAGGTGATGCCGAGGAGCGGGCTCGCCGCCACCAGCAGGACCGCCAGCACGGGCAGCGCGGTGAGCGCCGGCCTGCGCATGACGGTGCCGGCCAGCCGCCCCCACAGGGGGGCCTTGGCGCGGGTGCGCCCCGGGTTCGCCCAGGGCAGCCGCCCGCTGTTGACCCGGTGCCCCAGGACGACGAACAGGGCGGGCATGACGAACAGGGTGCTGAGGGCCGCGATGGCGACGACACCGACCCCCGCGTAGCCGAACGAGCGCAGGAAGTACTGCGGGAAGACCAGGAGTGCCGCGAGCGCGGCCGCCACGGTCGCGGCCGAGAACGCGACGGTACGGCCCGCCGTGCTCACCGTCCGCCGGACGGCGTCCTCCACGCTCGCCCCGGTCGCGAGCTGTTCCCGGAACCTGCTGATCATCAACAGGGCGTAGTCGATGCCGAGGCCGAGACCCAGCGCCGTGGTCAGGTTGACCGCGAAGACGGAGACGTCCGTGGCACTGCCGAGGAGGAACAGCTCCGCGAACGTGCCCGCGATGGCGATGATTCCGATCACCAGTGGCAGCAGGGCCGCGACCGCGCTGCCGAAGACGATCAGGAGCAGGACGAGGGTCAGCGGGACGGCGATGGACTCGGCCAGGACGAGGTCCTCGCCGGACTGCGTCCCCATCTCGCTGGTCACGGCGGCGGCGCCGCCCGCGCGGACCGTGAGCGCGTCCTTGTAGGGGCCGGTGTACGTGTCGATGACGCTCTTGGCGTTCTCGTCCCGCTCGGTGTCGTCACCCTTCACATGGGCGAGGACCATGGCCTCGCGGCCGTCCTCGGAGCGGAGGGCGGGGCTGTCCGTGCCCCAGTACGAGACCACGTTCTCCAGGTGCTGTTCCTTCTTGAGGCCGGCCACCAGGGCCCGGCCGTCGCGCTCGGCCGCCGGTGCGTCGACACGGCCGTCGGAGGCACGGACCAGCAGCACCAGGTTCGTCTCCCCGCCGAACTTCTCGTCGATGACCTTCCCGGCCCGGGTGGACTGCGAGGCCGGGTCGTCGTAGCCGCCCCCCAGCAGCTTTCCGAACGCGCCGGAGCCCAGGACTCCCATCAGGGCCACGGCCACGACGGCGACGACGAGTATCAGCCGGGGCCGGCGAATCGCCAGTTCGGCTATGCGTTCAAACACGCACGTTCTCCTTTGATGTCCATACGGTGAAAACGACGAGAAGCGGCCGGAGTTGACCAGTGAGGTGCCGACGAGGCGCTTCCCGGGGGTCTCTTCGCCCCGTCGGAAGCAGGTGGGTCTGTCGCACTCGTTGTCGCCGTGAGTGACGCTAGCGAGAGGCAAGGGAATTTGGCAGTGTTAGATTTTCCTCACAGTGGGCAACTTTCCGTTGCCCGGCGGGAGATGGCGGCCGTACGGTCGCCGTATGTCTGCCGAGGAACCAGCAACGGCCCCGCTCTCCCTGCGTCAGCGACGCCGGGCCGCCGCCACCCAGGAGATCCTGGACGCCGCCGGGCGCCACATCACCGCACACGGGCCCGCGGCCCTGTCCCTGCGGGCGGTCGCCCGCGATCTCGGGATGACCGTGCAGGCGCTCTACCACTACTTTCCGAGCCGGGATGTCCTCGTCACGGCGCTCATCACCCAGGCGTACGGCGACCTGGCGGATGCCGTGCAGGCCGCCGTCGACACCGCGCCGGACGACGCGGACCTGCCGCGACTGGTGGCCGCGGCCGAGGGCTACCGGCGCTGGGCCATCGAGCGCCCCGAGCACTTCCAGCTCCTCTACGGCACGCCGCTGCGGGACTACGCGGCGCCCACCGACGGGCCGACCACCCGGGCGATGCGCCGGATGAGCGCGATCTTCGAGCGCGAGGTGTTCGGCGGGTTCACCGAGGAGCAGCTTGCCGCGGCCGATGCCCCGGCGCTCTCGCCCTCGCTCCGGACCCACCTGGAACAGCTGCCGCACTACGGGCTCGGCCATCTGCCGCCGCCCGCCACCGCTCTTCTGATGAGCGCATGGGGGCACCTGAACGGCCTTGTCGTACTGGAGGTGTTCGGGCACACCGCGTTCCTCGGAGACCATCAGGCAGAGATCTTCCGCATGGCGATGCGGAACCTCCTGGACGACATCCACCGCCGGATCCCGGTGCACGTGCATGCATCTGACGTCCAGTGAGCCCCGGGGCGTGGTCGCCGTCTCCGGCCGGCCCCTTGGGGGCCCTCTCTCCTCGATAGGGTTCCGTCCGGGTCCCGGTCGCACGGATCGGGACAACGAGCGTCGATTCAAGCGGAGTTGCCACCGGTGCACCGCCGGCGTGGCAGTAACCGGAACGGCGACCGGACCACTGAGTGAGAGGAGCGCCATTCATGCGTGGAGGCAGCATCGCCGTGGTCGGCGGCAGCATAGCGGGGTGTGCCGCGGCCCTGGCCGCGTCGCGCGGCGGAGCCGAGAGGATCACCGTCCTGGAACGCGCGGACGACCGGCTCCGTGACAGGGGAGTGGGAATCGCCCTGCACAGCGACCGGTTCGACGAGCTGAGGGACGCCGGGTACGTGGCCCCCGAGATGCCCTGGGCGCCGCTGAGCCGGCGGGTGTGGAGCGCGCGCGACGGCGAGGCGGACCACGGCCGAGTCGTCGGCGAGCAGCCGTTCCCCTTCCGTGCCTACAGCTGGGGCTCCCTGTGGAGCGAGTTGCGCCGCCGGGTGCCCGACGAGGTCTCCTACCGGTCCGGTGCGGTGGTCACCGGTGTGGAGCCGGACGCCGACGGGGTGACACTGCGGCTGGAGGACGGGCACGAGGAGCACTTCGACGTCGTGATCGGGGCGGACGGGTACCGCTCCGTCGTCCGGGAGGCCATGTTCCCCGGTGCGGACGCGGCGTACGCCGGATACATCGGCTGGCGCGGAACGTCGCAGGACGTGGCGGACCTGCCATCGGACGGACACGACGCGCACAACATCGTCTTCCCCGGCGGCCACTGCATGATCTACCGCATCCCGGACGGCGCCGGCGGCCACCTGCTCAACTGGGTGCTCTACACCACCCCTCCGCAGACCGACGGCCTCCACCCCGACCTGCGGACCCCCACCTCCCTGCCGCCGGGCCGGCTCAACTCGGAACTCACGGCGTACCTGCGCGCCCTGGTGGCCGACAACTTCCCGCCGTACTGGGCGGCCAGGGTGCTCCGCACCCCCGCCGAGACCACCTTCATCCAGCCCATCTACGACCTGGAGGTCCCGCACTACACCTCCGGGCGGATGGTGCTGGTCGGTGACGCCGCCAGCGTCGCCAGGCCGCACATCGGCGGCGGGAGCGTGAAGGCACTCCAGGACGCCAATGCCCTGGAGGCGGCGTGGGTGGCGGGGGACAGCTGGAAGGAGGTCCTGGAGACCTACGACGCCGGGCGCGGCGCGGTCGGGGCGGCCATGGTCGCGCTCGCCCGCAGGATGGGCAGCGCGCAGGTCGAGAACACCCCCGACTGGTCCGCCATGGGCCAGCCGGAGTTCGACGCGTGGTGGCAGAACCAGAACAGCGGCTCCGACCGGCGCAGCGGCTTCGGCGGCCACAGCATCAAGGCCGGCTAGTTCCCGAACGGGACGAGGGCGGTGGCCGCTTTCCGGTCACCGCCCCGCGGCCGAACCGCCCGCGTCCCGCACGGCCGTCGGCGAGAGTTCGAGCGCGGCGTCGAGCGCGGTGGCATCGGCCCGTGCACGCGCGCCGTCCAGGCGCAGCGTCAGCCGCCCCGAGGTGAGAACCGTGAGCGTGTCGGCACACTCGGCCGCCCGGACCGGGCTGGGGGAGACCAGCAGCACGGCGATGCCCTCGCCCGCCAGTGTGGTGACCAGGTCGTGGACCTGCTGGACGAGCACGGGTGCGAGGCCCTCGGTCGGCTCGTCGAGCAGCAGCACGCTCGGCGAGCCGAGCAGCGCCCGGGCCAGGGCCAGCATCTGCTGTTCGCCGCCGGAAAGCGCCGAACCCCGGTTGCCGCGGCGCTCGCCCAGCCGGGGCAGCAGTTCCAGGACACGGGCGGGAGTCCACACGCTGGGGCGCGTGGTGTCGCCGCGTCGCGGCGGACGGTACGACAGCCGCAGGTGTTCGGCGACGGTCAGTCCGGCGAACACGCGGCGGCCCTGCGGCACGAGGCCGATCCCGGCACGGGCGATCCGGTGGGCCGGCTGCCCCGTCACGTCCCGGCCGTCGAGGCGTACGGTGCCGGCTCCGGGACGCATCAGCCCGGCGACGGTGTGGACGAGGGTGGTCTTGCCGGCGCCGTTGTGGCCGACGACGGCGTGCACCGTGCCGGCGGGCACCGACAGGTCGAGCCCGTGCAGGACGGTGCCACCGTGGTAGCCCGCGGTCAGGCCGGTCAGTTCGAGCATCGGGGGCCGGTCATCCTCTCGCTTCGGTGCCGGAAGCGCCGGCGCCGTGGTACGCCTCGCGGACCTCCGGGTGCGTGAGCGCCTCCTGGGTCGGCCCGGTGACGAGTACCCGCCCCGCCGCCAGCACGGTCACCGTCGTCGCGAGTTGGGCGACGACCTCGACATGGTGCTCGACCAGGATGACCGCGACGCTCTCCGGCAGACCGCCGAGGATGCCGAGCAGCCGCCCGATGTCACGGTCGGTCAGCCCGGCCGCCGGCTCGTCCAGGAGCAGCAGGCGCGGGTCGCCCGCCAGCGCGGCGGCGAGGTCGAGCATGCGGCGCTGCCCGTGGGAGAGCGCGGAGGCCGGCCGGTGGGCGAGGTCCGCGAGGCCGACCGTCTCCAGATGACGGCCCGCGGACTCGGCGTGCAGCCGGTAGCGGGACGGGCTGCGCCAGGCGCCCCGGCGCTTCGGATGGTGGGTCCAGCCGGCCAGTACGACATTGTCCAGCACCGTCAACTCGGCTATGACCGAAGGCTGCTGGAAGCTCCGGGCGATGCCCAGACGGCTGCGTCCGGCCGTGGACCTGCGAGTGATGTCCCTGCCGTCCAGCGCGATCGTGCCGTGGTCGGGCCGGTCGGTGCCCGCGATGAGGTTGAGCAGGGTGGTCTTGCCGGCGCCGTTGGGACCGATGACGGCGTGCCGGGCGCCAGGAGGCAGCCGCAGGCTGACGTCGTCCACGGCGGTGAGGCTGCCGTACCTCCGGGTGAGACGGCTGAGGTCCAGGACCGGGGGCGGCGATGCGGCCGTCGGGGCGGGCGTCATGGGGAGACCTTCCCGGCGTGGGTCGGGGCCGGTGCGGACGAGAGCTGTTCGGGCGGCTGCCCGTCCGGCTCCGGACCGCTCGGGCCACCACCGCGCAGGCCGGCCAGACCGCGGGGCAGCAGGTACACGGCGGCGACGAACAGGCCGCCCAGCAGCAGTGGGCCGTGACCGGGCCAGGAACCGGCCACCCAGTCCCGGGTCATGACGATGAGCCCGGCGCCCAGCAGAGCGCCGATCACGGATGTCGTACCGCCGATGACGGCCGCCAGCAGCGCGAACGCGGCGATCTCGAAGCCGACGTCGGCGGGGGAGAGGTACTGCTGGACGGTGACCATCAGCGAGCCGCCGACGCCGGCCAGCGCGCCCGCGCAGATGTGTGCCACGAGCAGATAGCGCCCCACCGGGTGCCCGGAGGCGCGCATCCGGGCCTCGGCGCCCCGGGTGCCGGTCAGCAGCTTCCCGGCAGGGGAGCGCAGCACGAGCAGGGTGACGGCGACGGCGATGACGGCGACGACGAGTGCGTACGAGTAGAGCTCGCTCTCATCGGACATCCCCTCCCCGCTCCACAGCGCCTGTGTGGCCGGGAAGCCGACGAGGCCGTCGGCGCCGCCGGTGGCGGACTTGAACTGGTTGATGACCGCGCCGGTCAGCTCGCCGACGGCCAGCGTGATCATCAGCACGGTGGTGCCGCGGGCCCGGATCACGACAGGACCCGTCACCGCGGAGAAGACCGCGGCCGCGAGCGCCGAGAGGACGATCTGGACCGGACCCATGGTCCACCCGGCGTCCGCGAGATTGGCGGTGGCGTACGCGCCGACGGCGAACGGCGCGGTCTGCCCGAGGGTGGGCAGTCCGGCGTAGCCGGTGAGGATCGTGACACTGACCGCGAGCAGCCCCAGAGCCAGGGCGGACCCGGCCAGCGAGATGCTGTACGAGTCGAGCATCGCCGGCAGCGCGATCAGCACCACCAGCAGTACGAGCAACGGGGAGGCCCGCCGCCACGCGTTGCCGTGCGGAAGCCGTCCGAGACCGGCGAGCACGCTCCTGCCCCTGCCGGGCGGTGGCGCCGCTCCGGCCGAACCCCTGGGCGGGGCAGCGGATGTGGCATCGCCGGACGCTCCCGTCGCACCGTCCGTCCCCGGAGTCACCGCCGGCCGGCGTTCCGTCCCGTCCCGTCCCGTCCGTGCCGCCTCGCGGGGCCGCTGTCGCAGCCGGGCGGCGAGATGGCGGCGGAGCCGGGCAACCGGGTCCGGTGAGGGGCCTTGCGGTCCCTGCGCGGTGGCCGGCTCGGCGAAGCGGGAGCGGAGGGCCAGCACCGCCGCCATCGCTGCGAAGAGCAGGTAGGGCGCCAGGTCAGGCACCACCGAGACCCCCAGCGTCTGCACCTCGCCCACCGCGACCGCTGCCGCGAGCGTCGCCCACAGCGAGCGCAGCCCGCCGAGTACGACCACCACGAGAGACAGCATCAGTACGTTCTCGGACGTGCCGGGCCCGGGACCGATGATCGGCGCCCCGAGCACGCCCGCCGCACCGGCCAGCGCACCCGCAGCCGCGAGCACCCCGGTGTGCACCGCCCGGGGGCTGTGCCCGGTGGCCGCGAGCATCTGCGGGTCGTCGGCGGCCGCCCGTACCGCCGTGCCCATCCGGGTCCGGGTCAGCACCCAGGTGCCGAATGCCGCGAGCAGCACGGCCATCACGATGAAGCCGAGCCGGTACGCGGGGTACCGGTGACCCAGCAACGTCACCGAGGTGTCGAGCGCCTCGGGGACACGCACCGGGAGCTCGTCCGCCCCGAAGAGCTGGATGAGCAGATCACCACCGATCAGGGCGAGCCCGAACGTCAGCAGTGCTTGGGCGAGATGCCCACGCCTGGCAAGCGGCGCCGTCGCGGCGGACAGCGCCGCCCCGGCGGCACACGCCGCCGCGGTTCCGGCGGCCAGCCCCAGGGCGAGGCCGCCCCAGGTGCCGTCGCCCAGTTCGGCCCCCGTGTAGGCGCCGATGGCGTACAGCGTGCCGTGCGACAGATTCAGCACACCGGCGGTGCCGAAGGCGAGGCTCAGGCCGGCGGCGACCACGAACAGCAGCAGCCCGTAGGCCACGCCATCCACCGCCGGTATGACGTGGGCGTCAAGGAGTCCCATCTCAGCTGCCGAGCGTCGCCAGGTCCTGGACCATGACGTTGGCCAGCTGGGCCCCGTCCGGCCGCACCTGACGCAGGTACCAGCTCTGCACCGGGGAGTGCGCCTTCTCGCCGAACTCCCAGGCGCCGCGAGGGCTGTCGATCTGCCCCAGGTCCGCGATGGCCTTGTTGATGGTCTGCGGGGTCACGTCACCCTTCTTCGCCGCGTTGGCGATCGCCTTGTCCAGGACGGAAGCGGCGTCGTACGACGCCATGGCGTACGTGGTGGGCTGGGTGTCGTGCTCGGCGGTCCAGTCGGCGGCGAACTTGCGGTTGGCCTCGTTGTCGAGGTCGGCCGCGTAGTTCAGGACCGAGTAGATGTTCTTCGCCGCGGCGCCCTGAGCCTGGAGCACGCTGCCCTCGGTCACGAAGGCCGTGTACAGCGGCAGATCAGCGACGTCGGACTGGGCGTACTGCTTGGCGAAGTCGATCGCGGCCTTGCCGGCGTAGAAGGAGTACACCGCCTTGGCGTCCGTCTTCGCGATGTCGGCGAAGTAGGGCATGAAGTTCGTGGTCTTCGGGAACGGCGTCCAGGTGGTCTTGCCGCCTGGGTTGGCGAGCTTCCCGCCGACCCGCTTGAACTCCTTGGTGAAGCCGCGCAGTTCGTCGTAGCCGCCCTGGTAGTCCGGGCCGATCGCGTAGACCGGTCCGTCGACCTTCTTCTTGACGTACGGGGCGATGGCCTTGCCCGGCTCGTCGGACAGGAAGCTCGTCGTCCACACGTACTCGAGGTCCTTGACGGGCGGCCGGGCGTTCGACCCCAGGAAGGGGATCTTCGCCTGGTTGACCAGGGGCAGCACCGCGTTGACCGAGCCACCGCTGACGAGGCCCGTCAGCACGTCGACCTTGTCCTTCTTGACCAGCTTGGTCGCGGCGGGAACGGCGGTCGGCGGGCCGTCGCCCTCGTCCGCCACCACGAGCTCGGCCTTGCGTCCGCCCAGCTTGTGGTCGTGGGTGTTCAGGTACAGCTCGAAGCCGGCTCGCAGCTCGGTGCCGACCGGCTCGTAGGTGCCGGACAGCGAGGCGACCAGGCCGACCTTCACCGTGTCGTCGCCACCGCTGTCGCTGCTGCATCCGGTGACGGCGGCCAGGCCGAGGGCGAGGGCGGCGGCGCAGACCGGCCGGATTCTGCGGCGGCGGGTACTGGATATGTCGAAGAACATGGGGGCTCTCATCGGGGAGTGGCGGGAGGGACCGTGCTGGAGCGGGACCGATGTGCGGGGGACAGCGGCGATCAGCGAGCGGGCGGCAGGCTCGCGTCGCGGACCTGGGGAGACAGCGAGTCACCGACCTGGTTGATCAGTTCGGACATCATGTAGCTGACCTCACCGATGTCCGCGTCCCTGGTGGTGGTCACCAGCAGCGAGGCGCCGCTGGAGACGGCCATCGAGAACATGTAGCCGCCCTCCATCGCGGTGAGGCTGTGCTCGACGGGATCGGTGTTCGTCAACTGGGCGGCGGCGGACAGCAGGTTGACGACGCCTGAGGCGATGGCGGCCAGCCGCTCGGCGTCGTCCCGCTCCACCCCGGCGTAAGCCAGCGCGAGGCCGTCCACGGACACGGCTATCACCTGGGTGACTTCCGGGATACGCCCGGCGAAACCGCTCAGGATCCAGCTGAGGTCGGTGGGAGAGGTCATTTCTTGGTCCGTTCGGTGTCGTCGTCGGTGACGGAGCGCCCACGGTGGCTCGTGCTCCTGTTGATCCCCTGGGCGTAGGCCGCCAGGACGTCGGATACCTGCCGGGAGTCCCGGCGGCGGGGCGACGGCTTCGGCGAGCCGGTGCCGGCACGTTGTTCGGTGCCGTCCCGTTTGCCCAGGGTGGGCCACTGCTGGGGCGTGCCGCGCTGCCGCAGGGGCAGCCCCGAGGAGCTCACCGCGGTGGTGCGCGAAGCCGGTTCGTCATGCACGGGATGCGGGGCCGGAGTCGTGCTGTGTTCCCGCTCAGGCGTGGCGGCGGCCACCGAACCGATCGGGGCGTGGTCGGGCCTCGCGCTCTGCAGCGGCTTGCGGACGGGCGGTCCGGGCTGTGTGACCGGACGAGGTGATTCGTAGCGCACACCGCCGCCCTGGCTTTCGGCGCCGCGGTCGTCGCCCGGCGTGCTCGGTGACGGCGGTGTCTCGACCGGGGCCGCGGCAAGCACCTTCGCCGGCAGCGTGACTTCGGCGATGGTGCCGGGGCCGGAGGAGTCGCGCAGTTCGACAACGATGCCGTGCCGCGCGGCGAGCCGTGCCACCACCCGCAGACCCATGGACCGCACGTCTCCGATGCCGGCCTGAGGTTCGCGCAGCGCGGCGTTGTGGACGGCGCGGCGTTCTGCGCTGATGCCCACACCCTCGTCGACGACCTGCACGACGGCGCGGTCCCACAGCCGCCACACGGCGACGCCGACCTGCTTGTCGGGAGGCGAGAACCGGGTCGCGTTGTCCAGGAGTTCCGCCAGGATGTGTGCGACGTCGTGCACGGCGCGGGCGGCTATGCCGATACCCGACTCGACGACACCGAGGGACACCCGGTCGAAACGCTCGATCTGCTGGGCCGCCGCCACGACGACGGTGGAACAGGCGGCGTCGGCCGTGCGGACCCGCGCGTGCCCGTAACCACCCAGTACCAGCAGGCTGTTGGTGTTGCGCTCCATGCGGATGGCGAGGTGGTCGAGGGCGAAGAAGGTCTTCATCCGCGCGGGGTCGGCCTCGTCGCGCTGAACGGTGTCCATCTCGGACACCATGACAGCGGTCAACTGGGCGCCCCTGCGGGCGACACCGACCAGCGTCTCGGCGAACTGCTCGTGGATATGGGCCTGTTGTGCTGCCAGGCGTACGGCCTCGTGGTGGACGGCGTTGAACGCCTCACCGACCTCGCCGATCTCGTCCTTGCCCGTGATCCTGACCGGATTCCCCGTCCGCCGGGCCACATCCTCGGGCGTCGACCCACTGAGTGCGCCCGGCCGGGACAGCTCACTCATCACGGCGGGCAGTCCGGCGTGGGCGACCTCGTGCGCGGCATTGCGCAGATCGCGCAGCCGTCGGATCATCACGCGGCCCAGGCGGATGGCGACCAGGAAGGCTCCGACCAGGGTCAGTACCACCAGGGCGGCCTCGGCCCCGGCCGTCCACATGAGCGTGGTGCGCGCATCGGACACGGTGGTGAAGACGGCCTCGTCGATCCGCTTCTCCACCGAACGCAGCAGTGTCTGACGGTCGTTGAAAGCCTTCTGCCACTTCTTCGGGGCGACATCGATGTCGTTGCCCGTACCGATGCGCCCGATCTCGTCCTCGAGCCGTCGGGCCTCCAGCGCCTTCGCGCCGGAAAGGGTGCGCTCCAGCCAGGTCCGCCACTCGCCGGGGCCGAGGTCGAACAGGACGCCGATCGACTCGGTGTAGCCCAGCCGGCCGGCGTCGAACGTCCGCTGCGACGCGGTCGTGAAGCCGCCTGCGGCCTGCGCCCTCATGACGGTGACCTGCTGCTGGGCCGTGTGCTCGGCTGCTTCGGACAGGGCGGCGGCGGCGCGGATCCGGTCCGCGATGCCGGCGTCGACCCCGTCCGCCTGCGCGATGCCGTCGCGGTAGCTGTTGAGGTCGGCGATCACGATCCGGTAGCCGAAGGCGAGCGCGGAGATGGTGCTGCTGCCCGAGCGCACCTGTGCGCGCAGTGCGGGCATCTCGTCGATGAAGCGCCCGATGCGGTCCAGGGCGCCCTGCGCGCTGTCCGGCACCTCGGACAGATGTCTGGTCCGGCCCTGGAATGCCGTGATGCTCTCGTCGGTCGAGTCGGCAGTCGAGCGGAAGGCGTCCGCATCCCCCTGTTTGGAGACGAGCGCGGTGGCTGCCGCCCGCTCACGCTGTAACCGGTGGGCCAACTCGCCTGCGCTGGAAGCGGCATCGGTCATCGAGGCCAGCCGGTTGGCCTGGAGCGCGTGGTTGGCTGCGGGCGCGAGGGCCAGCACCGAGAAGGTGACGGCCACGGTGAGCGGTGCGGTGACGAGAAGAACGAGGCGACGATTGATTTTCACTGCGCGGCTCCATCGCCGGAACCGGTGCTGAGTATCGGTGACACGCAGATACCTGTTAACGGGTTGTGTGGGGGGTTGCGTGGAGGGTGTCGCTGGGGACGTCGGCACATCATCTGCACCGTTGTGGATGGGGCAGAAGGGGCGGGCGGGGCCCCCGTGGCGCGCCATGATCCTATGCCGTGGGACATCGCTACGGATGGGTACATCGCCGAAATTTGTGCGCACTCAATGGTGCAGGAGTGGTCCAACTCGGTCACATTCGCTCGGATGGCAAACCCTTCCGAGCCGGGCGGATTACCCCGGGAGATGCGGCGGGACCGTGCCTGACCAGCGCACCGGTACTTCACCACCCGTCCGCGCAGGGGCGGGCCGGCCGCTCATGAGACTTTGCGGCGCGCCGACTTGACCGCCGGATCGATCCCCGAATCTCGTTGCGAAAAGGTTAGATCCAGCCGTGCGACGGTGACTTGAGAAAGATTGAAGGTTTGACGTTCCGAACTGCCTTGGATTGCAAGGGCGGTGAGGGCGGATCGGCAGTTCCTACGCCTGCGGCCGCCGCCCCGGAGGGCGCGGGCCGGCCGGTCATAAACGGAAGGGTGTGCTCCGTGGATGCCAGGGCTGTTCGCCCGGGCGTTCCCACGGGGTGGTGAGGACGATCCTTCCGTGCGCCCGGTGGGAGCGGAGCCTCGTGGCCAGCGGTCGCTGCGGGTGCGGGTGCGGGTGCGGGTGCGGGCGGCGGGGACGGGCGCCGGTGTCCGTTGAGGCCGTCCGGCGGTGTCCTGCCGAAGCGTGGCGCTTCTCGGCATGCTGTGTGACACCTGCGGCACAGCCCTTAGGTGACCGGAGGCCCGGCCGCGGCTGCGTAGTCCGGCACCTCCGCGTAGTCGGGCAGCTCGACGCCGTTGATCGCGCGCCCGACCAGCTCGGTGAACCATGCGCCGGCGAAATCGGGGCGCGGCTCGGCGTCCGGCCCGGGGACGTCGCGGCTGCGGGCGTTCAACCGGCCGATCTCCTGGTTGGCCTCGACGAACGAGCGCATCCGCGCCTCGTAGCGGGCGAACCCGGCGTCCGGGTCCCATCCGGCAGCGGCCAGCTCTCCGGCCAGCACGTAGGCACCGACCAGTGCCAGCCCGGTGCCCTGCCCGGACATCGGCGACGAGCTGAACGCCGCGTCCCCGAGCAACCCCACCCGTCCCTTTGACCAGCGCTCCATCACCACCTGGGCGACCTGGTCGAGGTAGAAGTCCGGAGTGTCGTCCAGGTGCGCCAGGATGTCCGGGACCAACCAGCCCAGGCCCGCCATCCGCTCCCGCAGCAGGACCTTCTGGGCTGCGACGTCACGGTGGTCGACGTCGAAGCCGGCCGAGGCGAAGTAGAACATGGCCATCGCCCGGGTGGCGTCCTGGATGGGCCGCAGGAGGGCGGAGCGCCCGGACTCCTGATCCTGGTACTCCAGCAGCCAGCGGTCCAGCCCGAACTCGTTGGGCACGCTGCAGAAGGCCAGCACCTGCCCGAGGTGGCGGAGGAAGCCCTCATGCGGCCCGAAGGCCATCGCTCGCAGCTCCGAGTGCAGCCCGTCCGCCCCGACCACCAGGTCGAAGCGCCGCCGGCTGCCGCCCGCGAAGACCACGTCGACCCCGTCCGCGTCCTGGGCGAGCCCGGCGATTCGGTCGCCGAAGACGTACTCGACGCCGTCGCGGGTGTCGTCGTAGAGCACCTGGGACAGGTCCCCGCGCAGGATCTCGATGTCCGCGATGAACCCGTCGCCACCGTCGTCCTCGGCACGGAAGGTCTCCAGCACCTGTCCGCCCGCGTCCACGGTGTGCGCGCCGGCGGTGTCGGTGCACGCCGCGCGCACCGCCGCGTCCAGCCCCATGCGCCCGATGACCTCCTTGGCCACCCCGCGCGCGTCCACCGCCTGCCCGCCGGGGCGCAGCTCGGGAGCCCGCTCCACCACGGTCACCTCGGCCCCACGCCGGCGCAGCCAGTGGGCCAGCGCGGGTCCCGCGATGCTCGCCCCCGCCACCAACACCCTGGGACGGCTCGCCCGCGCCCCCTGACCGCCCGCCCGGATCGCGTGCCCCCGGTCGGAGTCGTCGACGCTCATCACAGCCTCCGTCTGCTTCCTCCTGCGCGGGAATGTCCCCGGCGCAGGCCCACCACTGTCGGTGTATCCAGCCGTATCGACCACGGATCCGCGCAAAACTCATCGGTCGCGGCAGACGCTGATGGGAAACGCCGGATCTGCGTGCGGCACTGTGAGACGTCGAAAGGTCCAGCGGGGGCGGACAGCCGGCCCGGGCCACTCAGGCTTTCGGTGAGACGAAACGGCGGGCCATCAGGCTTCGGTGACCTCGCGCGGCCTTCGATGACACAGCGCAGGCACGCCCTGACATGACCGTTCCCCGGTGATGTACTAGAGTTATCTCGACATCGAGATATATGCCGAAGGCGCACAGCGGGCCGCCGCACAGTAAGGGTTACCTAACTAATCCATACCTTAGCGGATGGCCGGTTCGCCGAAGGCGGCACCACGCGGCGCCCGCCGAAGTGAGGCGCGGCGCGGAGTTACGCGCACATTGATGAAGGAGACTGTCGTGTCGGCGAACAGCTTCGACGCCCGCAGCACGCTGCGCGTGGGCGACGAGTCGTACGAGATCTTCAAGCTGGACAAGGTCGAGGGCTCCGCGCGCCTCCCTTACAGCCTGAAGGTGCTGCTGGAGAACCTGCTCCGCACGGAGGACGGCGCGAACATCACCGCCGACCACATCCGGGCGCTCGGTGGCTGGGACTCCCAGGCTCAGCCCAGCCAGGAGATCCAGTTCACGCCGGCCCGCGTGATCATGCAGGACTTCACCGGTGTGCCCTGTGTCGTGGACCTCGCCACCATGCGTGAGGCCGTCAAGGAGCTCGGCGGTGACGCGACGAAGATCAACCCCCTCGCCCCGGCCGAGCTGGTCATCGACCACTCCGTGATCGCCGACAAGTTCGGCACGAACGACGCGTTCGCGCAGAACGTCGAGCTGGAGTACGGCCGCAACAAGGAGCGCTACCAGTTCCTGCGCTGGGGCCAGACCGCCTTCGACGAGTTCAAGGTCGTCCCCCCGGGCACCGGCATCGTCCACCAGGTCAACATCGAGCACCTGGCCCGCACGGTCATGGTCCGGGGCGGCCAGGCGTACCCCGACACCCTCGTCGGCACCGACTCGCACACCACCATGGTCAACGGCCTGGGCGTGCTGGGCTGGGGCGTCGGCGGGATCGAGGCCGAGGCCGCGATGCTCGGCCAGCCGGTCTCCATGCTCATCCCGCGCGTCGTCGGCTTCAAGCTGACCGGCGAGCTCCCGGCCGGCACCACTGCCACCGACCTCGTGCTGACCATCACCGAGATGCTCCGCAAGCACGGCGTCGTCGGCAAGTTCGTCGAGTTCTACGGTGAGGGCGTCGCCGCCACCTCGCTCGCCAACCGCGCCACCATCGGCAACATGTCGCCGGAGTTCGGCTCCACCGCGGCGATCTTCCCGATCGACGACGAGACGCTGAAGTACCTGCGCCTCACCGGCCGTGACGCGCAGCAGGTCGCGCTCGTCGAGGCGTACGCCAAGGAGCAGGGCCTCTGGCTCGACCCGGCCGCCGAGCCGGACTTCTCCGAGAAGCTGGAGCTCGACCTCTCCACGGTCGTCCCCTCCATCGCCGGCCCGAAGCGCCCGCAGGACCGCATCGTTCTCGCGAACGCCAAGGCGCAGTTCGCCCAGGACGTGCGCAACTACGTCTCGGACGACGAGGAGGCGGGCAAGGAGTCCTTCCCGGCCTCCGACTCGCCGGCCGCGCACAACGGCGTCCCGTCGAACCCGGTCACCGTGACCGCCCCCGACGGCACGTCGTACGAGCTGGACCACGGCGCCGTCACCGTCGCCGCGATCACCTCCTGCACCAACACCTCGAACCCGTACGTCATGGTCGCCGCGGCGCTCGTGGCGAAGAAGGCCGTGGAGAAGGGCCTGACCCGCAAGCCGTGGGTCAAGACCACCCTCGCCCCGGGTTCGAAGGTCGTCACCGACTACTTCGACAAGGCGGGCCTGACCCCGTACCTCGACAAGGTCGGCTTCAACCTCGTCGGCTACGGCTGCACCACCTGCATCGGCAACTCCGGCCCGCTGCCGGAAGAGGTCTCCAAGGCGGTCAACGACCACGACCTGGCCGTGACCTCGGTGCTCTCCGGCAACCGTAACTTCGAGGGCCGGATCAACCCCGACGTCAAGATGAACTACCTGGCGTCCCCGCCGCTGGTCGTCGCGTACGCCATCGCCGGTTCGATGAAGGTCGACATCACCAAGGACGCCCTCGGCGTCGACCAGGACGGCAAGCCCGTCCACCTGGCGGACATCTGGCCGTCCGAGGCCGAGGTGAACGACGTCGTCGCCAACTCCATCGGCGAGGACATGTTCAACAAGTCCTACCAGGACGTCTTCGCGGGCGACGCCCAGTGGCAGGCGCTCTCGATCCCGACCGGCAACACCTTCGAGTGGGACGCCGAGTCGACGTACGTCCGTAAGCCCCCGTACTTCGAGGGCATGACGATGGAGACCACCCCGGTCTCCGACATCACGGGCGCCCGCGTCCTCGCCAAGCTGGGCGACTCGGTCACCACCGACCACATCTCCCCGGCCGGTGCGATCAAGGCCGACACCCCGGCCGGCAAGTACCTCACGGAGCACGGCATCGAGCGCCGTGACTTCAACTCCTACGGCTCGCGCCGCGGTAACCACGAGGTCATGATCCGCGGTACGTTCGCCAACATCCGCCTGCGCAACCAGATCGCGCCGGGCACCGAGGGCGGCTTCACCCGCGACTTCACCCAGAGCGACGCGCCGGTCTCGTTCATCTACGACGCCTCGCAGAACTACCAGGCCGCCGGCACCCCGCTGGTCATCCTGGCGGGCAAGGAGTACGGCTCCGGCTCGTCCCGCGACTGGGCGGCCAAGGGCACCGCGCTCCTGGGCGTCAGGGCCGTCATCGCCGAGTCCTACGAGCGCATCCACCGCTCGAACCTCATCGGCATGGGCGTCCTCCCGCTCCAGTACCCCGAGGGCCACACCGCCGAGTCCCTGGGCCTCACCGGCGAGGAGACCTTCTCCTTCACCGGCGTGACCGAGCTGAACAACGGCACCACCCCGACCACGGTCAAGGTCACCACCGACACCGGTGTGGAGTTCGACGGCGTCGTCCGCATCGACACCCCCGGTGAGGCGGACTACTACCGCAACGGCGGCATCCTGCAGTACGTGCTCCGCAGCCTGATCCGCAAGTAGGGATCAGCGGCAGTACGGCGAGAGGGCCGCACCCCCGGCGACGGG
>NZ_JBHVWF010000016.1:0-34337 GCF_042882365.1 Streptomyces sp. NPDC058221
CCCGTGTGCCCGCGGGGTACCGGGGCCCGCGCGGGGTGGCCCCGGTACCCGTTGCGGGAGCGGCTGTCCGACCGGAGTCGTACGCTGGAACCCCGGCCCGTCCGGGGGTGGTTTCTGGATCATGCCGGGCTCGCGCGGGCCGGCACGCACATCTGCGGCCTGATCCTGACACCACCCCCTGCACGTGTCGGGCCCTTCGCGTTGCCCCTGGCAGCAGCCGGCTGCCAGATCTCGCCCTCTTTACCCGGACGGAAGTCTTCATGAGCCTGCACGGTCTGCTGGATGTCGTCGTACGTGACCCGGCGCTGTCCGAAGCGGTGAAGGCCGCCGGGGACGGCCACCGGATGCACATCGACCTGGTGGGCCCGCCGGCGGCCCGGCCCTTCGCCGTGGCGGCGCTGGCCAGGGACGCCGGGCGGACCGTGCTCGCCGTCACCGCGACCGGACGCGAGGCCGAGGACCTGGCGGCGGCGCTGCGCACGCTGCTGCCGCCGGACACGGTCGCGGAGTTCCCGTCCTGGGAGACGCTGCCGCACGAGCGGCTCTCGCCCCGCTCCGACACCGTCGGCCGCCGGCTGGCCGTGCTGCGGCGCCTCGCGCACCCGAGGCAGGACGACCCGGAGACCGGACCGGTCTCCGTCGTCGTCGCACCGGTGCGCTCCGTGCTCCAGCCGCAGGTGAAGGGGCTCGGCGACCTGGAGCCCGTGGCGCTGCGGATCGGGCAGAGCGCCGACCTCGGCGAGACGGTCGAGGCGCTCGCGGCCGCCGCGTACGCCCGGGTCGAACTGGTCGAGAAGCGCGGTGAGTTCGCGGTGCGCGGCGGCATTCTGGACGTCTTCCCGCCGACCGAGGAGCACCCGCTGCGGGTGGAGTTCTGGGGCGACGACGTCGAGGAGATCCGCTACTTCAAGATCGCCGACCAGCGGTCGCTGGAGATCGCCGAGCACGGGCTGTGGGCGCCGCCCTGCCGAGAGCTGCTGCTGACCGACCAGGTCCGCGAGCGGGCCGCCGCGCTCGCCGAGGCCCACCCCGAGCTGGGAGAACTCCTCAACAAGATCGCCGAGGGCATCGCGGTCGAGGGCATGGAGTCCCTCGCCCCGGTCCTCGTCGACGACATGGAACTGCTGATCGACGTGCTGCCCAAGGGCTCGATGGCCGTGGTCTGCGACCCCGAGCGGGTCCGCACCCGGGCCGCCGACCTGGTCGCCACCAGCCAGGAGTTCCTCCAGGCGTCCTGGGCGGCCACCGCGGGCGGCGGCGTGGCGCCCATCGATGTCGGCGCGGCCTCGCTGCGCGGCATCGCGGACGTCCGCGACCGGGCCCGCGAGCTGGAGATGATGTGGTGGTCCATCTCCCCGTTCGCCGCCGACGACGAGCTGGACGAGGACACCCTCAAGCTCCGGATGCACGCCCCGGAGGCGTACCGCGGCGACACCGCCCGCGCCCTCGCCGACACCAAGGGCTGGCTGGCCGACGGCTGGCGCACCGTGTACGTCACCGAGGGCCAGGGCCTCGCCACCCGGACCGTCGAGGTGCTGAGCGGCGAGGGCATCCCGGCCCGCCTCGACGCGGACCTGGCGGAGATCTCGCCGTCCCTGGTCCACGTCTCCTGCGGCGCGATCGACTTCGGCTTCGTCGACCCGGAGCTCAGGATCGCCGTCCTGACCGAGACGGACCTGACCGGTCAGCGCACCGCCATCAAGGACCTGGGCCGGATGCCGACCCGCCGCCGCAAGAGCATCGACCCGCTGACGCTGGAGGCGGGCGACTACATCGTGCACGAGCAGCACGGTGTGGGCCGGTACGTCGAGATGGTGCAGCGCACGGTGCAGGGCGCCACCCGCGAGTACCTCCTCGTCGAGTACGCCCCCGCCAAGCGCGGCCAGCCCGGCGACCGGCTCTACATCCCGACCGACCAGCTGGAGCAGGTCACCAAGTACGTCGGCGGCGAGGCGCCCACCCTGCACCGGCTCGGCGGCTCCGACTGGACCAAGACGAAGGCGCGCGCCAAGAAGGCCGTCAAGGAGATCGCCGGCGACCTGATCAAGCTCTACGCGGCCCGGATGGCGGCCCCCGGCCATGTCTTCGGCCCGGACACCCCCTGGCAGCGCGAACTGGAGGACGCCTTCCCGCACGCGGAGACGCCCGACCAGCTCACCACCATCGCCGAGGTCAAGGAGGACATGGAGAAGTCCGTCCCCATGGACCGGCTGATCTGCGGCGACGTCGGCTACGGCAAGACGGAGATCGCGGTGCGGGCGGCCTTCAAGGCCGTCCAGGACGGCAAGCAGGTCGCCGTCCTCGTCCCGACGACCCTCCTGGTCCAGCAGCACTTCGGCACGTTCACCGAGCGGTACGCCCAGTTCCCCGTCAACGTACGGGCGCTGAGCCGTTTCCAGTCCGAGTCCCAGTCGAAGTCGACGCTCGAAGGGCTTCGCGAAGGCTCCGTCGACCTGGTCATCGGCACCCACCGGCTCTTCTCCTCCGAGACGAAGTTCAAGGACCTGGGCCTGGTCATCGTCGACGAGGAGCAGCGCTTCGGCGTCGAGCACAAGGAGCAGCTGAAGAAGCTCCGCGCCAACGTGGACGTCCTCACCATGTCCGCGACGCCCATTCCCCGTACGCTCGAAATGGCGGTGACCGGCATCCGCGAGATGTCGACGATCACCACCCCGCCGGAGGAGCGCCACCCCGTCCTCACCTTCGTCGGCCCGTACGAGGAGAAGCAGATCGGCGCGGCCGTCCGCCGCGAACTGCTCCGCGAGGGCCAGGCGTTCTACATCCACAACCGCGTCGAGTCCATCGACCGCGCCGCCGCCCGGCTGCGCGAGATCGTCCCCGAGGCGAGGATCGCCACCGCACACGGCCAGATGTCCGAACAGGCCCTGGAACAGGTGGTGGTGGATTTCTGGGAGAAGAAGTTCGACGTCCTGGTCTCCACGACGATCGTCGAGTCCGGTATCGACATCTCCAACGCCAACACCCTGATCGTGGAACGCGGCGACAACTTCGGCCTCTCCCAGCTCCACCAGCTGCGCGGCCGCGTCGGCCGTGGCCGCGACCGCGGCTACGCCTACTTCCTCTACCCGCCGGAGAAGCCGCTCACCGAGACGGCCCACGAGCGCCTCGCCACGATCGCCCAGCACACCGAGATGGGCGCGGGCATGTACGTGGCCATGAAGGACCTGGAGATCCGCGGCGCGGGCAACCTCCTGGGCGGCGAACAGTCCGGCCACATCGCGGGCGTCGGCTTCGACCTGTACATCCGCATGGTCGGCGAGGCGGTCGCCGGCTACCGGGCCTCCCTCGAAGGCGGGGTGGAGGAGGAACCGCCCCTGGAGGTCAAGATCGAGCTCCCGGTCGACGCGCACGTCCCCCACGACTACGCCCCCGGCGAGCGCCTCCGCCTCCAGGCCTACCGCTCCATCGCCTCGGCCTCCTCGGAGGACGACATCAGGGCGGTCCGCGAGGAGCTCACCGACCGCTACGGCAAGCTCCCGGAGCCGGTCGAGAACCTCCTCCTGGTCGCCGGCCTGCGCATGCTGGCCCGCGCCTGCGGCGTCGGCGACATCGTGCTCCAGGGCCCGAACATCCGCTTCGCCCCGGTGGAACTGCGCGAGTCCCAGGAGCTGCGCCTGAAGCGCCTCTACCCGAAGACGATCATCAAGCCGGCCCTGCACCAGATCCTGGTGCCGCGGCCCACGGCCGGAAAGATCGGCGGCAAGCCGGTGGTGGGGCGCGAACTGCTGGCGTGGACGGGGGAGTTCCTGACGACGATCCTGGGGTCGTAGCTCCGGGATTTCCCACTCATCGTGCCCGGCAGGGCTCGTCGTCGGTGAAGGGGGAGGCCGTGCGTGAAAAAGAAGTGATCAGTGGGTCAGCTCGCTACCTGGCGCCGACGGAGGGCGGGGGCGACGTCTGGGGCACCGAGGCAGCGGCGGCGGGGCGGCGCGGTACGCAGAAGATCGTGCGCGCCGGCGAAGCCGCCGCCCCGGCGCGGGTGGCCGAACTGCTCGCGGTGGAGCGGGGCGGACCGGTCGTCGCGCGGCGGCGGATCATGTATCTCGACGGCGAGCCATGCGAGTTGACCGACACCTACTACCCGTGGAGATCGCGCGGGGTACCGGACTGGCAGCCACGGCGAAGCTCCGGGGAGGGGCCGTTCGACTGCTCAGCGAACTCGGGCATGTCGGCGTCCGGGCGCAAGAGGACGTGGCTGCGCGCATGCCGTCCGAGACCGAGTGCGTGGACCTGGCCCTGAGAGCCGACGAGCCGGTTCTCGAGCTGACCCGGCTCACGCTCGACGCGGATGACCGTCCGATCCAGGTCGATGTGATGGTCATGCCTCCCCGGGGGCAGAAGCTGCGGTACGAGATCAGGATCGGATGACTGTGCGCGAACACCGGCAGCGCACGATACGGCCCGCCGCGTACATGGCGCCTTCCCCGGTCTGCCACGGGTGTCGGTAGAGGTCCCTCCACATCGGCAGCCCAGGGCGCGCCCCCTCAGCGGTCGCGAGTGTTGTCCGGCGTGAAGACCAACGCGGTGAGCGACCGGAACGCCTCCTCCGGGTCCCGGCCCTCCATGGCGTCGGAGAGGTTGCCGCTGAGCAGCAGCGCGGCGAAGCCGTGGGCCAGCGACCACGCGGCCACCCCCGCGAGGCGGTCGTCCTTGCCCCGGCCGTCCGGCGGGAGATCTGCCACGCCCGCGCGCAGCGCCTCGGTCGCCCGGGCGCGGGCGGCGAGCAGCTCCGGGTCGTCGGCGTGGTGCAGATCCGGCTGGAACATCACCTGGAAGTGCGCGGGGTGCGTCGCCGCGAACCGTACGTATGCCACGCCGCGCTCCCGGAGGTCCGGCGCCCCGGCCAGGGCGTCGGCGAAGAGCGCGTAGCCCTCGGTGGCGATGGCGGTGAGCAGGCCCGTGCGGTCCTTGAAGTGGTGGGCGGGGGCGGCGTGGGAGACGCCGGCCCGGCGGGCCAGGTCGCGCAGGCTCAGCGCGGCGGGGCCCTCGGTGGCGATGACGTCGAGGGCGGCGGTGAGAACGGCCCGCCGCAGATCGCCGTGGTGGTAGGTGCGGTCACTGGTCATGGACAGCAGGCTACGCGGAATCTAGTCATTGACAAGTTAGGGGGCGAGGTGCACGCTGTCCATCTAGTCAGCGACAAGATGGCCGAAAGTGCGGAGGCGGAGACATGTCCGAGGAACTGGGTCGCGTACGGCAGCTGTGGCATCTGCTGGAGCCCCTGCACGCTGTTCTCTACTACGCGCCGGAGGCCTTCGAGGAGGCCGCGGTGCTCGGTTACGGGGTGGGCGAGCGCTGGCCGAGTTACTTCGCCTGGCGGGCGGCACCGCTCGGCGAGGCCGGGGCCGAGCGGGTCACCGAGACCTTCTACAGCTTCAGCCCCGAGATGGTCGCCGAGCACGTCCCGGCCGCCTGGTCCGTCGCCTCGCCGGGCGCGGTGCTCGCGGCCAGACGCCGGGCCGTCGACCGCACCTACCGGACCCTGCTGGGCGAGGCGGCCGGCGCCCCGGAGACGGCCGCGGCCGCGGCCCTGGTGCGCCGCGTCGCGGAGGCCGCCGACACGGCCGGCCGGCCGCTCGCCGAGGCCAACGCCGCACTGCCCTGGCCCGACGAACCCCACCTCGTCCTCTGGCAGGCCGCGACCGTCCTGCGCGAGCACCGGGGCGACGGCCATCTCGCCGCCCTCGCGCACGCGGAGCTCGATCCGGTCGAGTCGCTGGTCTCCTTCGCCGCGATCGGCGCGGCGCGCCCCGAGGTGTTCGCGAGTCGCGGATGGGGTGAGGGGGAGTGGCGGGCGGCCCGTCAGCGGCTGCTGAAGCGGGGGCTGTTGGCGGAAGACGGTACGGCGACGGAGGAGGGGCGGGCCCTGCGGGCCGAGGTCGAGCGGCGCACCGACGAGGCGGCGGCCGGTCCTTGGCGCGTGCTCGGGGAGGGGGAGCGGGAGCGGCTCGTCGAACTGCTGGGGCCGCTGTGGGTGGCGGCGCTCGGTTCCGGGATGCTGCCCTCGGAGACGACGCTGGGCATCGGCAAGGTGTGATCCGGGCCGCATCAGGGGCGACCGGTGGCCATGAACGCGCCCTGACGGGGAAGACATCCGTAGGATTCGGAAGTTCGGCTTTCTCCCCGTCAGGACGGCTACGAGTGATATCTCCCCGCGTGTATCGAGTGATGGTGCCCGCCCTCGGCATGGCCACGGTGCTGGCCCTGGCCGGCTGCGACCCCGAGAAGATCACGTCCGGAGCCGAGTCCCCGGGCACCGGCTCGAACGGCGGCGGCCAGTCGGCCACCGGCTTCGGTGCCAGCCCGCTCGACAACGACGACGGTACGAAGCCGGGCCTGGCGCCCCTCACCTCCGATGCGGACCGGGCGGCTGCTCGCAAGGTCATCGAGAAGGTGGCGACCAAGGGGCGCGGTCCCAAGACCGGATACGAGCGGGACAAGTTCGGCTACGCCTGGAAGGACTCCGTCGACGGCGTACCCCTCTCCCGGAACGGCTGCGACACCCGAATTATCTCTATGCTTCGTCGGGTGGTTGGGTCGTTTGTGCAGCTCACGGGGGGAGTGGTTGGCTGTGCTTACTGAGAGGGACATGAGGCACAGGGGTGCTGTGGGCACGCGTTTTTCCCGCGCCGCAGGGCTGGCAGCGGTTGCCGCGATTCTCCTCTCGGGATGCGAGGGGCTTGACGCGGGAACCTCGTCGACGGGATCAGGGCCGGCTGCGCCGGACGGACGAGCGGTCAGTCCACTCAATAATCCGGACGGGACGAAGCCGGGACTTGCACCCGTGACGACGGACCCGGACAAGGCTGCGGCGCGAAAGCTCATCGAGGAACTGTCAACGAAGGGGCGGGGCCCCAAGACTGGCTACGACCGTGACGAGTTCGGGTATGCCTGGATGGACACGGCGGACGGGGTGCCGCTAGCGAGGAACGGGTGTGACACTCGAAACGATCTCATTCATCGTGATGGTCGGAGCCTTCGCTTCCGGGACGCCTCCGACTGCGTGGTCATAGCAATGACGCTGCACGATCCGTACACCGGGACGACCATCGAGTGGCGCAAGGAGAAGGCCACTGAGGTGCAGATAGACCACGTGGTTCCGTTGTCGTACAGCTGGCAGATGGGTTCGTCGCGCTGGCCGGAGAGCAAGCGCAAGCAGTTGGCGAACGACGTGCTCAATCTGATCCCGGTCGAGGGGCGAGCGAACTCGTCCAAGGGCGATTCTGGGCCCGCGTCCTGGCTGCCGCCGAACAAGCAGATCAGGTGCGCGTACGCGGTCCGGTTCGCCCAGGTCGCAGTTAAGTACGAGATGCCGGTGACAGCCCCGGACAAGCAGATGATGCTGAAGCAGTGCGGCGATTGAAGGGGCAGTTGACGGCGCAAGGAGGATGTGCGCGCCGCCAACTGCCACAGACAGCGCCTATTGCAGATTCCAGGCGGTTGCTTCACCGGGAGGGCAGGTGAAATACGGCTCGGTCTCGATCTCGGAGCCGCAGTCCTCACAGGTGCGGATTTCCACGGTGCCCTGGTCGTTCAGGTGCCCCGGACCGAGGTCGACGTAACCGCACCGTGGGCACTCGATGTACACACGTCGCCTGATCCACTGGCCGTACTGCTGGTCCTCAGTCGTCATGGGCAGCAAGGGTTCCATGTGGCCCGCCCGCGCGTGCGGCTTTCCATGACTGCGGTGCCTTCACTCCGGCGGTACGACTCGCATGGCACGTCGGAGCCCGGCTCTGGCGGCGACGAGTTCGTCCTCGGTCTCCCGCAGGCGTCCCTCCAGAGCGGTCAACTGGTCGCGGGTATACGACAGTTCTCGGATCAGGGCGGTGTTGTCGCTCTCCAGTTGCTGGATGCGTTCCACTAGGCGGCTGCGGTCGACCCCTTCGATCTCGGCTCCCAGCGACAGCCGGACGCGTTCACGCAACCTGTCCCGCTCTTGCTTGAGGTCCTTGATCTCGTCTCGGGCCAGCGCGAGTTCCGTTTGCAAGGCGGCAGGAGGCACCTTGTGCCTGCTGGGAGCGGGAACCCGCTGCCGGCCCTGCTCGCGCTGCGTGGCCATACCGGCCTGGACGGCATCGTGGACCTGGGGCTGGTTGTAGACGAACCAGGTGGACACCGACGCCTCTCGGGCCACCTGGGCCACGGTGATGCGCCGACCAGAACCGAGTAGATCACGTAGCGCTTCCAGCGTGCGTGCTGTCTTGGCCTCGCTGTCGTGGGCGCGGCTGGCGCGTAAGCGCTCGATCCGGGCGTCCCGGCCGTTGGCATCGGGTGAGGACGTTTGCTTCACTGGGTCCTTCCCGCTGTGAGGGCTTGCACGGGGATGAAGGCGGCGGCTGATCGCGCCTTACGCAGCTCGCGCGAGGCGGATTCGACTGTGTCCCGCTCCTCCGGCGTCATTCCGTCGAGCTTCCGTCGCATTTCGTCGGCCGACTTCGCGTAGGCGCGGATCTGGTCGTCGAGATTGCGTACGACCCAGTCGGCGGCGTCCATGGCCAGGGCTGCCTCCTTATCGGCCCGCAGGTCCGCGATCTGCTGTTCCAGGGCAGGGAGGTAGGAGGGATCGGGCCGGTAGAAGTCGCAGCCGGCGCACTGGAAGCGAATGCGGCAGTGTCCTCCTCCGGCCTTGACGTTGCTTGGCTCGGTGCAGCCGCCGTATGGGACTCCGACGCTCTCCACCTCGTAGGCCAAGGAGTCCTCGAAGCCTCGCGGGGCGCCGTGCCGGTCGACGGCGAGCTTTGCCACCGTCTTCACAGCCTCTTGTTTCCTGGTGAGCGAGACCTTGTAGTAGCCCATCGTGACGTCCAGGGACCGGTGGTCCATCAGTTCCCGGAGGACGTCCGGACGGGTGCCGGCATCAGCATGGCGCTGGGCGTACGCATGGCGGAACCCGTAGGGAACGATCTGGGTGCGGTCGTAGGCGAGAGGTTCACCGCTGTCGTCCAGGCGCTCGTCCACGAGGTCCGGGATCAGTTCGTCGACCCAGTCTCGGAAGATCCTGCTGCAGAACTGTGCAGCGGTCAGATGGCCACGACGAGGCCGGTTGCGCTGTCCCGGGGAGGGGAACAGCCACTGCTCGCAGTCCGGTACGGCAGGCAGGCGGTCGAGTTCCTTCTGCCAGGCCTCGATCGCCCGAGCAGTGACCTCGGAGACCGGGAGCCTACGGCCGTGACGACGGCGTTTGTGGTTGTCGTAGACCAGAGTCGGCTTGCCGTCGACCCACTCCAGGCAGTCGCGGCGCAGGCTGGTCACCTCGCCGGGGCGGCGGCCGGTGTCCCGGAGGACCGCGTAGACCACCTGGTACATCCGCGCGAAGTCGGCGGAGGACCAGCCGCCGCTCTCGTACGCGGTCGAGGTGCCCAACAGGTGTATACATGCGTCGAGTTGAGCGATGGTGTGCTCGGGAACAGCCCGGCCGATGTCATCCTCGGACACCTCGACGGCGGCGATGGTGTGATAACGGGGATTGAGGGCGAAGCCTCCGGGAACATGGTCCATCATCCCGGCCTGGCGCGCGAACTCGAGAAATGCGCGCCAGCTGCGAAGGAGCGCCCGGCGGTGGCTGGTGGAGTAGTCGTGGCCGTCCTCGGGGCGCTTGGTGATGCGGAACATGTCCACCACAGCGGTCATGTCCGCCATCGCGAGCTGTTCCGGGACATCGCCGTGCGGGCGGCTCGCGAGGGCGGCAGAAGCGATCGTTGCCGCGTATACGGTCTGCCGCAGGTCCAGGACGCTGGGCCGAGCCGTACGGCCGTATTCCTTGACCAGCTCCCGCAGCCACTTCTGGCGCACGGGCCGGAAGTCGATGTCACCGTGGACGGCGACGTACTTCCTGCCACGCCCGGCGCGGAGTCCTACCAGGGCGCATTCCCACACGTCACCCGCGGTCGGGTCGACGCCCTCGAACTCGACGCGAGCACGCCGAACATGGAGCAGAATACCGTTCAGAACCCCGGCAGCGGCAGCCGGAAGCCCGGAGACGAAGCGTTCGTCCAGGTCCAGGAGCGAGCCGATACCCGAGGGGAGCCCGGCCACGATGCGGCGGACGCGCTGAGGAACCAGGCTGATACCGGCACTGTCACGTTGCTGGAGCCCGTACAGCATCTCCTGGCGAACGGCGCTAGAGACTTTGGACAACGAAAACTGGGACACCCCGGGCATCGTTCCGTTCGTGAAGTTCGGTCTGCGCCGGGAAACGACGGGGGTGTGCTCTGCATCAAAATCCGCTGGATTTCCCTGGAGCTGACGGGCTTTGCGGCACGCGTCACAGCGACCTCCGTTGCTCTCTACATGGGTGGAACAGGCTGCGACTACGCAAGCGAACACCTTGGTCGCCGGATTGCTCGGGTCGGCTGTGAAGAGCGCCTTGCTCTGATTCCACTCGCGCGCCCGCCAATCAGGCGCGAGGCGTTCGTCGAGCCACGCGGGCCAGCCGGGATCGAGGTGATCGATCGGGGCGACGACGGTCAGGCTGGCGGCGGGTGTCATAGGGCGACCTCCGGCGCGAGACGGTCGACGGCGGCCCGGAGGTCCTCGTCATGGGCATGCAAGTAGACAGCTGTGCTCGCCGACGATGCATGTCCCAGCAGGGTCTGCACCACATCGGGTGCGACTCCGCTGCGAATCCACTGGGTCGCCGCCGTGTGCCGCATCATGTGCGGGCGGGCACGGAGGCCACAGCGCTTCCCGATCCGTTCGATGACCTGCTTGGCGTTGGAGTACGTCATGGGGCGGCCCGCACAGCCGCCGACGAGATTGATGAACACGTAGTCACAGTCGGCGGCTTGAGCTACCTGTTCCCGTTCGGCGAGATGGTCGCGGTAACGGTGAACCGCCCCCTGTACCAACGGCACCATGCGGTGACGGCCCGCCTTCGCACGAGCACCGTTCTCGTTGTCCTGGCGCGGTCGGACGTGGAGGTGGGCGCCACGAGTTCGGCAGCCCAGATGCGTGGAGTCGGGCAGCAGATGCATGTCCTCCCGCCGCAGCCCGAGAGCTTCACCGATCCGCAGGCCTCCTTCCACGAGCACGGTCAGGAGAAGCCGGTCCCGGGCCGTGCGCGCTGCCTCCAGTACCTCTCCGACCTGCGGTGTTGTGAGCGTTGCCGGCGCCGTCTCCACCTCGGGTGCCTTCAGAACGCGAGCTTTGATCATGAGGTGCTGGCCGCCTTCGCCCGGGTCGAAGCCACTCGGTGGCGAGGCCAGGAAGCGCGGCTCACTCAGCCGTGCGGCGACCTCGTGAGCCACATGCCCCTGGACGGCGCAGAATCGGAGGAACTCGCACACCGCGGTGAGTACCGCGTTGACTGTCTTTCCCGACGGCAGCCGCCCAAGGCGGGTCGGTGTCCGCTCGACGTGGAACTTGAACCGGATCATGTCGCCGAGTCCGGCGGACTTCCAGTCGGTGCCGCGCTCGGCACACCAGTTGAGGAAGCGCCCGATCCGGGGGACGTAGGCGCGCTGTGTCTGCGGCGAGCGCCCCGCACCACGCAGGTAGAGCGCGAACTCCCGTACCTCGGGATGAGGCCGGTACGTCTCATCGTCCACGAGCAACCATGTGGCCTCCCCTGTCGTGGGTGAGATGGCCTTCTCCGCGTGTAATCCCACTGCTTCCTCCTCTGATTGGACGTGTAGCCCATGTGCCTTCTGGTGTGACTGATAACGGCGAGGCACAGGAAGAGGACACGGCTGTCACTCACGTAAACCGATGAGAAGGGGACGGTGTAGATAACCCGAAACGACCTGCTGGCCAGGGACGGCAAGAAGGTCGAGCTGCGGTCGGGCTCCGACTGCGTGGTCGTCGCCATGACGCTCAAGGACCCGTACACCGGCGACTCCATCGAGTGGCGCAAGCAGCAGGCCACCAAGGTGCAGATCGACCACGTCATGCCGCTGTCGTACGACTGGCAGATGGGCGCCGCCCGCTGGAACGAGGCCAAGCGGCAGCAGATCGCCAACGACCCGCTCAACCTCATCCCGGTCGACGGTCCCGCGAACAACGCCAAGCGTGACTCGGGCCCCGCGTCCTGGCTGCCGCCGTACAAGCCGGTCCGGTGCTCCTACGCGCTGCGGTTCGCCCAGGTCTCGCTGAAGTACGAACTCCCGGTCACGACGGCGGACAAGAAGGTCATGCTGGAGCTGTGCGGCGGCTGACCGCGTGGGCCCGCACCGGTGGGCACCGCCCGCCCTCACTCTTTCCCTCACAGATGTGAGAGTTGACTCTCATGAATTGTGAGAGGAGACTCTCATGTCATGGCCGACAGTAATCGCCTGGGCGATATCGAGATCACCGATCCTCAAGCCATGCGGGCGCTGGCGCATCCGGTCCGGCTGGCGATCCTCGATCACCTGCGCCGGCACGGGCCCGCCACCGCGACGCAGCTCGCGCCCGATGTGGGTGCGACGCCCTCGGTGACCAGCTGGCATCTGCGCCATCTGGCGGGCTTCGGGCTCGTCCGCGACAGCGAGCCGGGCCCGGACCGGCGCCAGCGCCGGTGGGAGGCCGTGGCGCGTGGCTTCCGGTTCGAGGCGCCGCAGGATCCGACCGATGAGGAGGGCCGGGCAGCCGCGCGGGCGTTGTCGCAGCAGATGTTCCTGCGCTATGCGGACGTGCCGGGCCGGTGGGCCGCCGAGGTCGAGCCCGGACTGGATCCGCAGTGGCGCAGGGCGGCCGGGCTGGCCGACACCCGCGTCGTCGTCTCGGCCGATGAACTCGCCGCCATCGAGGACGGGATCGAGCGTGTTCTCGCGCCGTACGTGAACCGCGACCCGGCCGAGCGGCCCACGGACGGCCGCGGCGTCCGGCTGATGCGCTACCTCCTGCCGGAAGGCGCCGAGGAGCAGCCCGGGCAGACGTCGTGAACAGCCCGGACGGGGAAGCCGCGATATCGCTGTGGCGGGACCGACGGTTCCGCCGCTTCTGGGCCGGCCATTCGGTCTCACAGTTCGGCGACCGGATCACCGAACTGGCCCTGCCCCTGATCGCCGTCAGTGCGCTGAACGCTTCGGCCAACCAGGTGGCATGGCTGACCGCCCTCATCTGGACCCCCAACCTGCTCGCGATGTTCCTGGGAGCCTGGGTCGATCACCAGGTACGCAAACGCCGGCTGATGATCCTCGCCGACCTCCTGCGCGCCGCAGTACTGCTGAGCCTGCCGGCGGCCTACGTGCTGGGGGCGGTGACGCTCACGCACCTGTATGCGGTGGCGTTGCTGACGGGCGCTGCCGGGGTGCTGTTCAGCACCGCCTATCCGCCGTTCTTCGTGCGACTCGTACCGCGCGCCTCGTTCGTCGACGCGAACAGCAGGCTCAGCGCCAGCCGTTCGGTCTCGCAGGTGGCGGGCCCCGCGATCGGCGGCGCTCTGGTCCAGGCACTCACCGCACCCGTCGCCGTCGTGGTGGATGCCCTGAGCTTCCTGGCGTCAGCGGTTCTGATCGGCCGGGTCCCGGTGGACGAATTGCCGACAGCCGCCACCGGCACGGCCGCACCCTCACTGGTCCGGCGCGCCAGGGAGGGCCTGGCGTTCGTCCTGCGTCACCCGGTGTTGCGGGCCTCTCTCGGCTGCGCTGCCACTGTCAACTTCTTCACCCTCGTCGCGGGCAGTGGGCTGATCGTGCTGTTCGCCAGCCGGAGCCTGGGGCTGTCGGCGGGGATGATCGGTCTCGCGCTCGGGGTGGGCGCGACCGGCGCCCTGCTCGGCGCGGTGTCCGCTCCCGCGATCTCGCGCCGGTTCGGTGTGGGGCGCAGCATCGTCGCGGGCGCCGTGCTCTTCCCTGCACCGATTGCCATCGCCGCCGCAGCGGACGGCCCTGTCTGGCTCGGCGCCGGGGCGTTGGCGGCAGCCGAATTCCTCTCCGGCTTCGGCGTCATGCTGTTCGACGTCAACCTCAACTCCCTCCAGGCCGCCGTGATCCCCGACCGGATGCGCAGTCGTGTCGCGGGCGCGTACAGCACGGTCAATTACGGCATACGCCCCGTCGGTGCCGTCGTCGGCGGCGTGCTCGCCACGCTCGTCGGCCTGAGGCCGACCCTCCTCGTCGCCGCCGTCGGAGGAGCCCTTTCGGTGCTGTGGCTGCTGCCCTCACCGATACCCCGCATCCGCTCCCTGGCCCCGGTCGTCGACGGGGACACGGCAGGGGCCGGCGACGCGGACGACGTCGATCGACCGGTAGCGCGTTGATGTCGGGGGGCGGAGTACCTGGATTCGCCCGCATCGCTCTCAACTCGAGCCGGCTGGCGTTCTGCCCCGCTGTGGGTATTGGGGTGCGCTGCTGTGTGAGTTGGGAGCGATGTGGGCGCCGGCTCGAACTTCGAACTGCGGTCCCGCTCCGACCGCGTGGCCGTCGCCATGACGTCAAGGACCCCGTACACCGGCACGGCCACAGAGTGCCGCAAGCGGCAGGCCGCCGAGGTGCAGATCGACCACGTCATGCCGCTGTCGTACGACTGGCAGATGGACGCCGCCCGTTGGAACGAGGCCAAGCGGCAGCAGATCGCCAACGACCCGATCGGTCTCGTTCCGATGGGCGGCCCGTCGGGAGTGTCCGGCGCCCGCGGTGCCCCGTCCCTCGCCCTCGGTTGATCGATCAGGACAACGACGCCCTGGGGCCCCGCACCCGCGACGTGTTGAGACTGCCGGGCTACAGTGCGCGACCGAAGTCGTAGGTCCCACAAGAGGTCTGCACGAGATCTCCATGGCCGTGATTCCTGTTACCCGGCTACGACACGTCGATCTTGACAACGGCTGTTCGTGCGCAAGTAGGTTCGATACGCACTGATTTTCGTCACGAGCCGGCGTTCCCGCGCCGGGAGAAGAAGAGGCTCATGGGTTCGCACGCCCGTCCCAACCGCATCCACCGCACCGGAGCCCGCATCGCGACCGTCGCGCTGGCCGGCGCCGTCCTGCCGATCGTCGCCGGAGGCCTCGCCGAAGCGGCGACTTCCACGGTCACGCACTCCGCGGACGATCAGGGCCAGGGCGCTCCCGCCGTCAGGGACCAGGCCGCGCCCGACGTCGCCACCGGCAACGCCTTCCTGCTCGACGCCCGCGACGGCAGCCAGGAGCGGGCGATGTGGGCCGGGACCAAGGCCGACGAGAGCGTCTCGATGGCCAGCACCACCAAGATCATGACAGCGCTCGTGGTGCTCCAGCATCCGGAGTGGCTGGACCGGCAGATCACTGTGAAGCAGGAGTACCGGGACTACGTCGCCGAGAACGGGTCCAGCACCGCCGACCTTCAGACGGGCGACAAGCTGACCGCCCGCCAGCTGCTGCACGCCATGCTGATCCCCTCCGGCGGCGACGCCGCGATGGCCCTCGCCGACAGCTTCGGCAACGGGGACACGCAGGAGGCGCGGATCGCAGACTTCGAGAACCAGATGAACTCGCAGGCCCAGCAGTTGGGCCTGACCGGCACACACTTCGACTCCTTCGACGGCATCTCGCACGGCGACAACCGCAGCACCGCACGCGACCTTGCCAGGCTCGGCCAGCGCGCGATGCTGAAGCCGGTCTTCGCCGACATCGTGAAGCTCAAGCAGTTCGAGGCGGAGGCACCGGCGGCCAACGGCCATACCCGGTACTACACCTGGAACACCACCAACGACCTGCTGAGCACCTACGACGGCGCCCTCGGCGTCAAGACGGGCAGCGGAGCCGAGGCCGGCTACTCGCTCGTCTTTGCCGCCAAGCGGGACAACCGCGCCCTGGTCGGTGCGATCGTCGGCGCCGACCAGGAGGTCTTCGCCGACGCGGCCAAGATGCTGGACTGGGGCTTCGCCCACTGACCCTTGTCTGTCGGCTGGAGCCCTAGCGCCCGGCCCGCCCGGTCGCCGTCGCCGTCGCCGTGGGCCGGGCGCTCTGCGCCGTGTATCCCGCCGCCTCCCTGATCGCCGTCACCGCACGGCCGATCCGAGTCTGTGACGATCGAACCGTTCGGCTGAACTCAACGTGCAGGAAGGGCAGTTCTTCCACCGCCGCAGCCCGGCCCTGGACGTTCGTACGGCCCTCCAGGGAGCAGCGGCGCACCCAGACCCGGCAGACGTCGAAGCCCTCCCGCCCCAGCGCCGCCGACAGTCCCTCGCCCCAGGCGCGGCCGTGGTCGCCCTTGCCGGTGGAGACGATCACGTCGTAGTCCGGTTCGGTGGAGTCGGCGTAGCCGTGGAGCTGGATGCCGGGCAGCCGGCGGGTGACCAGTTCGGCGCAGACCGCGTGGAAGACGGTGTCACGGCGGTGGGCGACGTCGGCCGCGTCGCCTTCGCCCGCCCTGCGGTTCGCGCCCGCCAGCACCATGACCCCGCCCGAGGTGGCACGCCAGGCGCCCACGCCCAGTTTCTCGCTGTCGGCGTCGGCGACGGGGTGCGGGACCTGGACGGACCAGGTCGCGGCCGGGCGGGACAGGTCGATGTACACGCGTCCCCAGCCACGGGCGGATTCGCGGGCCCGGTCGGCTATCTCGGCGAAGCGCCGGCCGGTGGCCGTGTCCGTGAAGGTGCTGACCCCGAAGTCGACCTCGGCGAGGCGCCGCTCGGCGTCCTTGTGGCGGCCGTCGAGGTAGAGCCCGACGCCGTCGGCGATGGTGTGGCGGTCCAGGGCCGTCGGCGGGTGGAAGCCGCTGCGGCGGATCGTGTCCCGGGTGAACGCGTCGATCCTGGCGGCCAGATCGACGCCGTCACGGGGCCGGGCATGCGGCGGCCGGTCCCCGTCGGAACCTCCTCCTCCGGGGGAGGTGACGAGCACCACAACAGCCGCTACGACAGCTGTGACCAGCAATGTTGCAGAGATCGTCGACTTTTTGGCCCATTTGCTCGTCATATTCAAGTAAAAATACATGGGTGACCCGACGTCCTTATGTTCCCTTCATCTCTCGCGCTGGCCTGGCCGGACTCCTCGCGCTGGCTGCCACCGGCTGCTCCCTCCTGGGCAGCGATGCCGGGTCCGACGGGAGCGGTTCGGACAAGGGCGGAGGGACGTCGTTCACCGTCGCGGCGGCCGGCGACATCCTGATCCACGAGCCGCTGATCGACCAGGCCCGCAAGGACGCGAAGGCCGAGGGGAAGAAGGGGCTCGACTTCTACCGGCTCATGGCCGGGGTGCAGCCCGTCATCTCCCGGGCCGACCTGGCGATCTGTCACTTCGAGCCGGTGGTGGGCAAGCCGGACGGCCCCTTCCGCAGCTTCCCGGATTTCCTGGTGCCGCCGCAGATCACCACCGCGGCGAAGCGGATCGGTTACGACACCTGCTCGACGGCGTCGAACCACACCCTCGACCACGGCATGCCCGGAGTGAAGCGCACCCTCGACGCACTCGACGAGGCCGGGCTGAAGCACACCGGTTCGGCGCGCAACGAGGCCGAGGCCGAGAAGCCACTGATCATGGACGTGAAGGGCGTCAAGGTGGCCCAGCTCTCGTACGCCTTCGGCTTCAACGGGCGCGACGTCCCGGCCGGTACGCCCTGGATCGTCAACCAGAACGACCTGGGCCGGATCAAGGAAGCCGAGAAGCGGGCGCGCGCGGCCGGCGCCGATGTGGTCATCCTGAGCATCCACTGGGGACGCGAGCACCATCCCGAGCCGAGCTCGGGACAGGTCAAGCTGGCGCGCAGGATCGCCCGGGAGACCGGCATCAACCTGGTCATCGGCCATCACGCCCATGTCGTGCAGCCGATGGAGAAGGTCAACGGGACCTGGATCGCCTACGGACTGGGCAACCAGGTCGCGCGGCACGAGGTGCCTACCGGGCTGACCGAGGAGGGCGTCATCGGCTGGTTCGAGTTCCACCAGCGCGGCGGGTCGTGGGACGTGCGGGCGCGGTACGTACCGACACTCGTCACCATTCCGCCGGAGGCGGACGCGGCGAATCCGGCGCCGTCCGACGCGGTTCAGGACCACCGGCTCATCGATGTGGCCGCGGCGCTGCGCGACGACAAGGAGCTGACGGCCGAGGAGCGGGCCCGCTACCGGCTGGCGTTCGAACGAACCCAGGGCACGATGCTCAACCGCGGGGCCGCGCAGGATGGACTGAAGGCCTTGGAGGGCCTGCCCGGCTGACCGCCGGGCCCGCGGGCGGGCCGTGAGGATGCCCGCTGGGGTCACCCGTTGAGGGCGGTCGGTGAAGTCGGCCGGTGAAGTCGGTCAGGTGAACACGGGATGTCTCCGGGGTGTACCCGGCCGGCACTGTGGCCCGATTCGAGTGGCCTGTGTCACATCCGCCCCTTTCGATGCAACCGTTCGGAATCCGAACCAGTCATGCTATTCCGCGTGGACGTTCGATTTATTGGGTGCGCCAACGCGCCGAGAAGTCCGATATGTCCGCAAGAAACAGAAGCTGCGAAAGTTCAGTAGCAAGCGGAAGCTCCGTTTGCCCCTGCAGTGTCGTCAGCTCCTGCAGCGCCGGAAGTGCCGGAAAACGTGTGAAGTTCCAGAAGGGATGCACCATGGCCGCCACGCCTGTGAAGCGGCGACACAAGGTCCGCCGCCGGGCCGATATGTCGCTGCTGGGTGGTATACGGCCGCCCATCGCGGTCCTCTCGGTCCTGCTGCTCTCGCTGGCCGCCATCACCGCGCTCGGTCTGGGCCGCACGGCGCAGGACCGGGTGCCCGAGGCGGTGCTGACCTCCCAGCAGCAGTTCGCCGAGGACGGCGCCATCGCGCTGCGCGCCTCCATCGACGAGAGCTTCACCGACCTGGGGCGGACCGCCGGCCTGTTCAACGCCGCGGACCCGGTCTCTCCCGATGCGGCACTCGACAAGATCAGCAGCGTCTACCAGAAGTGGACCGGCACAGCGGTCGTCGAGATCTCCTCCGGCAAGCTGCTCGCGGCCCGCGGCGAGAACGTCCCCCTCACCGCGATCGACACCACGAAGCTCAGCGGCAAGGACGGGCTGAGCCCCCGCATGGTGAAGCTCGCCAACGGAGAGACCCGGCTGCTCTCCTTCGCGCTGCTCTCCTGGCCCGGTGTCCCGCAGCAACTCCTCGTCGCCTCCAGCAACCTGCGCTTCCCCGGCATCAGCCTGGGCCAGTTCCGCTCCATCGCCGTCATCGACACCGACGCCGCGATCCTCTCCAGCGACGGCATCCCGCAGCCCGAACAGCTGACCACCGCCACCCAGCGCGCCGACGCCAAACGTGCCGGCAAGCAGCTGAAGAGCTTCGCGAAGACCGCCTCGGTCAAGGTCCGCCAACACCCCCTGTCCGCCAAGGAGCCAGGCGCCGGCGGCTTCCCCGGCGTCAGCGGCAGCCTGCTCGGCAGCGTGCACGCGGGTGACCGGAACGTCGCCGGCTACGCCTCGCTCGCCGGCCCCCAGCCCGGCGAGCCCACCGTCGCCACCGGGCTCGGCCTCAGCGTCGTCGCCATGGTCCCGGTGTCCGAGAACCCCACCACGGTCGCCGGCCCGCTCTTCGGTCTGGTGGCCGCGGGCTCCCTGGTCGTCGTCGGCGCACTCGCCGTGGCGCTGCTCCTGGGCACCGTCCAACGGCCCCTGATCCGGCTCTTCCTGGAGAGCCGGCGGCTGACCCGTGGCGACCTCAACCGGCCGGTCAGCGCCCCCTCGTACGGTGAAGCGGCCCGGATCGGGAACTCCCTGGAACGGCTGCGCCGTCAGCTGCTCGGCGAGGGCCGGTCCGCGGAGCCGCCCCGGCGCGGCCGGTTCGGCAGCCGCGGACTGCTCGTCGTCTGCGGGGTGCTGGTACTCGCCTGGTGCGCCCCGATGCTGCTGCTCCTCAACCGGGCCGACGCCACCGCCGTCGTACCGCAGCAGCTGGTCAACGACCAGCGCGAGCGCACCGACACCCTCACCGACCGGGTGCGCCGGGGGCTCAACGAGGGTCAGGCCGACCTGCTGTCGGTGGCCACCCTGATCGGCGCCGACACCTCGCCCGCCGATATGCGCACCGTCCTGGAACGCACCCGGCAGGAGCACGACCGCTACCAGTCGATCTACGTCGTCGACGCGTCCGGCAAGGTCGTCGCGCGCGCCGGGGACGCCCCGCAGCGGCCGGCGGGCAAGGCCTCCACCGACCAGCCGATCCGGGTGCTCAACGACTCCGGCAAGAAGCCGGTCATCGCCGGTCAGGCCGGTATTCCCGGTCGCGACGGCGCCACCGTCGTCGGCGAGTTCCGCATCGAGTTCGTCAACGCCCTGCTCAAGCGGCCCGGCCTCGGCCAGGTCAACATCGTCGACGAGAAGCAGCGGATCATCGGTGGCAACACCGGCTACCGCGCCTTCCAGGAGCTGCCCGGCGAACGGCTGCGGACCCTCGTGGCCGGCACCAACCAGAAGACCGGTACGAGCCTGCACCCCAGCGGCATCCTGTACCGCGACGGCGGCAAGACGCAGATCGCCGCGGCCGCGCCCTTCGCCGGCGGCGGAGCGGCGAAGACCCTCGGCTGGACCGTGGTCAGCCGGCAGCCCGCCAGTTCCCTCGCCATTCCCGAGTACCGGAGGCAGAACCTCACGGTTCTCGCCGGGCTGCTGGGGATGGCCGCCGCCGTCGCCTGTCTGGGCTGGCTGCACATCGTCGTCGTACGCCCGCTGCGCGCCCTCGCCGACCAGGCAGAGGCGCTCGCCGGTGGTGACCGGCGCACCGTCCTCTATCCGCGCCACCACGACGAGGTCGGCGCCGTCACCCGCTCCCTGGAGCTGGTACGCCAGCAGCTCCCGGCGCAGCAGAAGCGCGAGCCCGCGCCGACGGCGCCCACGACCTACGCCGAAAGGACCTGACCGGCCGTGCTGTTCCTTTACACCGTGCTGGTGGTGTGCTGCGCGATCCTGCTCATAGCGGGCATCGTCGAGCAGCGGCGCCACTTCATCAACCTGGAGCGAATACCGGCCCGGGTCCTGGTGAACGGCATCCGCGGTAAGTCCTCCATCACCCGGCTCTGCGCGGGCGCACTGCGCGGCGGAGACCTGGTGACCGTCGCCAAGACCACCGGCACGGCGGCCCGGTTCATCCACCCGGACGCCACCGAGGAGCCCGTCTACCGCAAGTTCGGCCTGGCCAACGTCGTCGAGCAGATCGGCATCGTGCGCCGTGCCGCCTCGTACGACCCGCAGGCCCTGGTCATCGAGTGCATGGCGGTGATGCCGGCACTCCAGGAGATCAACCAGTCCAAGCTGATCCGCTCCACGATCGGCGTGCTCTGCAACGTGCGCGAGGACCATCTGGCCGAGATGGGGCCGACCCTGGACGACGTGGCGCGCTCGCTCTGCCGCTCCATGCCGGAGGGCGGCATCTGTGTGACCGCCGAGGTCGACCGGTTCGCGATCCTCCAGGAGGAGGCCGATGCCCGCGACTGCGAGCTCATCTACGCCGACCCCGAGACCGTGAGCGACGCGGAGCTGCGCGGCTTCAGCTGGTTCACCTTCAAGGAGAACGTGGCCATCGCGCTGAAGGTCGCCGAACTGCTCGGTGTGGAGCGGGAGACCGCGCTGAAGGGGATGTACGAGGCCCCGCCGGACCCGGGAGTCCTCTCCGTCGAGCGGTATCTGACGCCGGACGGCAAGAAGCTGCGGTTCGCCAACGTCTTCGCGGCAAACGACCCCGAGTCGACGCTGATGAACGTCAACCAGCTCCTCGACCTGGGCGCCGTCCACCGCCCGCTGAACGTCGTCATCAACTGCCGCCCCGACCGGGTCGAACGCAACGGCCAGATGGGCGAGATCATCCCCGACCTCCAGCCCGACAAGGTCTTCGTGATCGGCCATCCGGCCAAGAGCGCCATCGACGCGATCCCCGCCGACTGGCGCAGCCGCGCGGTGGACCTGGGCGGCGACCGGCGCGATCCGGAGGAGTTCATGCGGGAGCTGCTCGGCGGCCTCGGGCCCGACTCCTCGCTGATCGCCATCGGCAACATCCACGGTCAGGGCGAGCTGCTGCTGGAGCACCTCAGCGAACTCCCGCCCGACGAGAGCCCGGACGAGCATCCCGAACGGACCCCGGACGAGCAGGCCGGCGAAATCCGGGGCGGGCAGCCGGAGCCGCACGCTCCGCAGGACGTCCGCCATGACGAGACGTTGCCGCTCCAGCAGTTCCAGCAGTACCGGCCGCATCTGGACCCGTACGCGCCCTACCCGGAGGCGTACGAGACCCGCTACCAGCCGCACCCCACGCTCCAGGCACCGGTCCAGGTACAGGCGCCTGTTCACGCACCGGTGCAGGCTCAGGCGCCGGCCCGGCCGCGCGGCATGTTCGAGCCCGCGCTGCCCCCGGACCACCGGCCTCCGGAGCACCCGCAGCCCGTGGACCCGTACCGGCACGGGCAGCAGCTTCCGCAGCAGCGGGGCCCGCACCCGGCCCCGGACGACCCCTCGCAGGACCCGTACCAGCAGAGCCGGCAGAACAGCGCAGGAGACCCCCGTTGATCCCCACCGTCCTGACGCCCGAGATCGCCGCCATCGGCATCGCGCTCGGCCTGATGTTCTCCCTGGTCTGCTACCTGACGACCAACCTCTCGCCCGGCGGCATGATCACCCCGGGCTGGCTGGCGCTGACCCTCGTCGAGGATCTCCAGCGCGCCGCCATGGTGGTCGGCGTCACCGTCCTCACCTACGTCTCCGTGCTGCTGCTCCAGAAGGTCGTCATCCTCTACGGGAAGCGGCTGTTCTCCGCGGTGGTGCTGACCGGGGTCATCCTCCAGGCGACGGTGATGATCGTGCTCCAGGTGGAGTTCCCGCTGATGTACGCCAACCAGACCCTCGGCTTCATCGTCCCGGGTCTCATCGCCTACCAGCTGGTCCGCCAGCCGAAGGGCGCGACGCTCCTGGCCACCGGCTCGGTCTCGCTGCTCGCCTACGTCGTCCTGACCGCCGGCATCCTGCTCGGCGCCCTTCCGTCTGCCTGAGGTGATCTCATGACCGCTCCCCGTACCAAGCAGTCCAAGCGGCCCCGCCAGGTCCTGCACGCCGTCACGGTGGTCGCGCTGCTCGCCGCCAGTGCGTACTTCACGGTGGAACTCCGCAAGGACGAACAGGCCAAGGCGCCCGCCGTGCAGGCCATCACGGACAAGCCGGCGGGAGCCACGCTGAAGTCCGGGAAGCAGACCTGGGAACGGCTGAACGCACCCGCCCGCACCGTCCTGCGCGACGCCGGCGGCAAGGTCATCGCCACCTTCACCGATCACGCCCGCACCGCCACCCTCACCGGCCCCTCCCGCACCTTCGCGGAGCCCACCAGCACCAAGTCCCGGGTCGTCACCGAGAACTGGGTGCGGCTGATGCCGGAGAAGTGGAAGAAGGGCGCCGAGAAGCAGCAGTGGTTCAAGGACTGGTTCAAGACCTACTACGGCAGCGAGGAGGACGACCTGTTCGCCTTCGCCTTCCAGTACGTCGAAGGGGCGCCGGTCAAGAAGGACGACGAAGGGGTCTCCTACGCAGGGGACGCCCAGTTCGGCCCCATCAACCCGGACGGCAGCGAGGGCAACGACCTGCGCCTGGAGCAGTCGGACTTCTTCGACTACCTGGGCATCCCGTACACCTTCCGTAACGGCGTCACGCGCCAGCCGGAGAAGGCCCGTTACCGGGCCATGGACTGCTCGGGCTTCATGCGGACGATCTTCGGCTACCGCGCCCGCTACCCGCTCGCCCCCCTCGACGGCCAGGGCGACGGACTGCCCCGCACCGCCAACGGCATCGCCCGCTCCAAGCTCGGCGCCGATGTCATCCCGCTCAAGGGCATATCGTCCGCGGACCGGCCCACCTCGATCGATGTGCTGCAACCGGGAGACCTGGTCTTCTTCAAGCTCGACCAGCGCACCGGGCAGCGGCTGGACCACGTCGGCATGTACATGGGCCATGACTCGGACGGCCACCTGATCTTCGTCTCCAGCCGGGAGGAAGTGAACGGCCCGACCATCGGCGACAAGGGCGGCACCTCACGCCTCGACGGCAACGGCTACTACGCGGCGACTCTGCGCAGCGCGAAGCGGCTCTAGCAGGACCTGCTCGCGCCGTGCGGCGGAATCACCGGCCCGGATGCACCGGCGTACCGGCACCCCGGCCCCACCGGGACGATGGAGCCCGGGTGCCGGTACGGGTCGAGGCGAACCGGGCTCGTGGTGGCGGTGCCCGTGGACATGCGGACGCCGGGGATCGTCGTGGCTGGTGGAGGTTTCGGTCACGGAGTACTCCTCTGCTTCTCTGATCCCGTCCCATGCTGGGCAGCGGTCCTGCGCGCCCGTCAGGAACAGGCCGTGCGGGAACTGCGAATCAGCGGCAGCGGTCCGCCGGGGCCTGGCACGTGCTCCGCGGGGAGGCCGCTCCGTCGCCCGTGCGGTCCCGGGCACTTCGCCGGGCCGGCCCCGTTCATCCAATCGTCGCCCCCCGGCCACGCCCGCCATCCGGTCCCGACACTTTGACCGGCTGATGTACATTCGTGCTGATCTCGCTGGTGGTGCCTTGTTTCAACGAGGAAGAGATACTCGAACGCTTCCATGAACGCGTGACGGATGAGATGGCCCTGCTGGGCCACGAATTCCAGCTCGTGTACGTCGACGACGGGAGCTCGGACCGGACCCTGCCGATTCTGCGGGGGCTGGCCACCGTCGACCCACGGGCCCGCTATGTCTCCTTCAGCCGCAACTTCGGCAAGGAGGCCGCCATGCTGGCCGGCCTCCAGCACGCCGAGGGCGACGCCGTCGTCATCATGGACGCCGACCTCCAGCACCCGCCGGAGCTCGTCGGCCGCATGCTGCAGGAGCACGCGCACGGCTACGACCAGGTGATCGCCCGGCGTACCCGCACGGGCGACCGTGTCACCCGGACCCTCACCGCGCGCGCCTACTACTGGCTGATCAACCGGCTGGTGGACGTGGAACTCGTCGACGGGGTCGGGGACTTCCGGCTGCTGTCCCGCCGGGCCGCCGACGCCGTACTCGAACTCACCGAGTACAACCGGTTCTCCAAGGGCCTCTTCGCCTGGGTCGGCTTCCCCACCACAACGTTCAGCTACGAGAACGCCGTCCGGGAACAGGGCCGCTCCGCCTGGACCTTCGGGAAGCTGCTGAACTACGGCCTCGACGGGCTGCTCTCGTTCAACAACAAGCCGCTGCGGGCCGCGCTCTACCTCGGCCTGCTGCTGCTGTCCCTCGCCTTCGTCTACGCCGGGTGGATCGTCGGCGTCGCCCTGGTGAAGGGCGTCGACACCCCCGGATACGTCACCCTTCTCGTCGTCGTCACCGCGCTCGCCGGGGTCCAGATGGTGATGGTCGGGGTGGTCGGGGAGTACGTCGGCCGGATCTACTACGAGGTGAAGCGCCGCCCGCACTACCTGGTGAAGGACACCAACACCCGGTCCCGCAGACAGGCACCGGAGCCGGAGCCCCTGGAGTCCGTACGCCGATGACGGTCAAGGCACAACTGGTCCGCTTCGCCCTCGTGGGCGTCGTGAACACCGGCACGTACTACGGCTGCTACCTCGCCCTGCTGACCCGGCTGCCCTACATAGCCGCGCACGTGGCCGCCTTCGTGCTCAGCATGACCGGGTCCTTCTTCCTCAACTCCTGGTTCACCTACCGGACCCGGCCCACCTGGCGGAAGTTCCTGCTCTTCCCGCTCACCAACGCGGCCAACTTCGTCATCACCACCGGCGGTGTCTACCTGCTGGTCGACCTGGCCGGGTTCAGCAGCCGCTACGCCCCGCTGGCCGCGGCCGCCGCCGCGATCCCGATCACCTTCGTGGTCTCGCGCACGATCATGCTGCGGCCCGACGCACCGCAGAAAGAGTCCCTGCCGGTGCGCTGATCCGGCCAGCGGGGAGCCCACATCCCCAACTCCTTCCGAATCGTTGGTCGAATCAGTGGCCCGGACCAGTTCCACTGCCTAACATCGATCACCGCAAGGCTTTGTGCACCGCCGCACAATCTCCTCGGGAGGCTCCTTTGCACCGCCGCCGTCGCACCACGCTCACCGTCTCCGCCGCACTGCTCGTCGCAGCGCCGCTCCTCGCCGCCTGCGGCAGCCAGGCCCACCCCGGCGCGGCAGCCGTCGTGGGCGGCGACCGGATCGCGGTGTCCACCGTGCAGGCCCAGGTGACGGAGGTGCGCGACGCACAGGGCGGCTCCGCGCAGCCCGCCCAGGGCGCCGACCAGTCCGGCCAGCTCGTCCGCGCCAAGCTGCACGGGATCATCCTGGACCGGGTCCTGGACCGGGCCTCGGCCGACGCCGGGGTGACCGTCAGCCGCGCCGAGATCCAGCAGATGCGGCAGTCCGCCGTCACCCAGTACAAGGGGGAGAAGGGGCTGCGCGCCGCGGTGCTCCAGGAGCGCTGGATCTCTCCGGACCAGATCGACGCCTTCCTGCGCGAGCAGATCCAGCTGACCAAGCTCTCCCGGGTGCTCGACGCCGACCCGTCCACGCCGGCCGGTGCGAAGATCCTCGGTGCGGCGCTGACGAAGGCGTCCAAGGCGTTGAAGGTCGACGTCAACCCGCGCTACGGCAGCTGGGACAACAAGCAGATCCAGCTCGGCGACTACAAGGCCCTCTGGATCAACCAGGTGACCAAGCCGGCCCAGGCGGCGGCGGAGGCCGGGGCGTAGGCGAGGAGAGACGGCCGGGTAGATTCGCCGTGTGAACGCTGAAGACCCCGGCCGTATCGTCCTGCTCACCGCCAGCCACCGGGTTGCGCCCGGACTGCTGTCCTGGCCCGCCTGGCAGACGCTGCACGCCGCCGATCTGGTGCTCTGCGCCGAGCCCGACCAGCCCCAGCTGCCGTATCTGCGCGAGGCGGGCATCACCGTCGAGCCGGCCGTCCCGGACGCGCAGGAGCTCGTCGGGGCCTGCGCCGGGGGCCGGACCGTGGTCGTCCTCAGCGGCGGTGAGGGCAACCAGCCGCTGACCGACGGGCTGGCCCGGCTGGCGGGTTCGGGCCGGGTGCAGATGCCCGATCTGGAGCTGCTGCCCGGTTCGTACGACCTGCCGGGCGCCCGGCTGCTGGATCTGGTCCAGGTCATGGACCGGATCCGGATCGAGTGCCCCTGGACCTCGCAGAAGACCCACAAGGGCCTCGCCAAGTACGCCATCGAGGAGGCGTACGAGCTCGTCGAGGCGATCGAGGACGGCAACCGCGAGGAGCTGCGCGAGGAGCTCGGCGACGTACTGCTCCAGGTCGTCTTCCACGCGCGCATCGCCGAGGAGGCCGAGGACGAGCCGTTCTCGGTGGACGACGTCGCCGCCACGCTCGTCGAGAAGCTGATCCACCGTCACCCGCATGTCTTCGGCGACGAGACCGCCGAGACCCCCGAGGACGTCCACGCGCACTGGCTGCGGACCAAGGCGATCGAGAAGCAGCGGGAGTCGGTCACCGACGGGGTGCCGCTCGGCCAGCCCGCCCTGGCGCTCGCGGCGAAGCTGGCCGGCCGGGTCCGCAGCGCCGGTCTCGACGTGCCGCTCCCCGAGGGCGACGGCATCGGCTACCGGCTCCTGGAGCTGGCCGTACGCGCCCAGGACGACGGCACCGACCCGGAGGCCGCCCTGCGGGCCGCGGGACGCACCTACCGGGACGCCATCAGGGCGGCGGAGGGCAACGGCTGAAGCCGCGTCAGCGTGGCGTGAACTCCACCGGGAGCGTCCGCAGACCACGCATGATGAGGCCGCCCCGCCACCGCAGGTCGCCGGGGTCCACCGCGAGCCGCAGGTCCGGCAGCCGGCGGAACAGGGTCTCCAGCGCGGTGCGGCCCTCCAGACGCGCGAGGGGCGCGCCCAGGCAGTAGTGGATGCCGTGCCCGTACCCCAGGTGCTGGTTGTCCCGGCGGGACAGGTCGAGTGTGTCGGGCTCCGCGAAACGGGCCGGGTCACGGTCGGCCGCCGCCAGGACCACGAGCACCGGATCGCCCTCGCCGATGCGCGTTCCTCCGATGTCGAGCGCTTGTGTGGCGTAGCGCCAGGTGGCCAGCTCCACCGGGCCGTCGAAACGCAACAGCTCCTCGATGGCGGTGTCCAGGAGACGGTCGTCGCCCCGCTGGACCGCACCCTGGAAGACGGCACGCTGCGGGGGATTGCGGAAGAACGCGTGGGCGCTGTTGCCGATCAGGTTGATGGTCGTCTCGAAACCCGCGAAGAGGATCACGAAGCACATCGCGGCGGCCTCGTTCTCGGTGAGGTGCTCGCCGTGGTCGCTCGCCCGGATCAGTCCGGAGATCAGGTCGTCGCCGGGGTTCTCCCGCTTCCGGTGAATCAGTTCGGCGAGGTAGGCGCGGATCTTCTTCACGGACCGGGCGACTCCGCCGCGTGGACCGCCGCCGTGCCGGATCATCATGCCCGCCCAGTCGCGGAAGTCGGCCTGGTCCTCCTCGGGTACGCCGAGCAGGTCGCAGATGGCGTAGATGGGGAGGGGGAAGGCGAAGTCATGGATCAGGTCGGCCTCCCCCTTCGCCGCGAAATCGTCGATGAGCTGATCCGCCAGCTCCTGCACACGGGGTCCGAAAGCGGCGATCGTCCGGGGCGTGAAGGCCTTGGACACCAGCCGGCGCAGCCGGGTGTGGTCGGGCGGGTCGATGTTCAGCAGATGCGTCATCAGGTTGGCGCTGCGCTCGCCGGGGATACCGGTCCTGCTCTTTCCCTGGGCGTCCTGCGCGTGGTGCGCGGGGTTCTTCGAGAGCCGGCTGTCGGCGAGGGCCTGCCGCGCGTCCGCGTACCGGGTGACGAGCCATGCCTCGACGCCGCTGGGCAGTGTCGTCCGGTGTACGGGGCTGTGCTCCCTCAGCCAGGCGTAGGCGGGGTACGGGTCGGTGGCGAACTCCCAGGTGAAGAGTTCGGGCGGCGGGGTGTGGTTCACATGACGACGGTATCGGGCGTCCGCGGGCCGGCCCGCACCGTCCACAGGGCCCCGGACGCTTCGGCCGGCCCGCACCGGCGGGGGCCTCGTGCAGCGTGACAATCAGCACCTCGGACACGGCACGGCGGCCCTCACTGTCCGGGAGCGCCGCTCGCCCAGGCCGGAGGAACGGACCGCGCCCGCCACGCTGCTGAAACGCCTTCTGGACCTGCGGCTTGCGGTGGAACCTGCCGATTTGCTCCGGCATGGGGGGCTTGCCGTGCGCGGACTGCACACCCTTCCCTCGGAGTTCGCCCCCGAAGCCGTTTCCGGTCGAAGTGACACTCTGTCAACTCTGTGACTTTCACGTGATCTCCGCTGCATCGACTTGTGACACACGTTCGTGTCCCGCTAGGTTCACCGTTCGACTCACCAGTCACTCGTCAGTCACACGGAAGGCATCCTCATGGGCTCCGCGAACGGCAGACACCGTCGCCCTCGTCAGGCACCCGCGATCATCGTCGCCGCAGGCGTGACCGGCTCGGCCATCGCCATCCCTCTGCTCGGTGCGGCCGGCGCGCACGCCGCCGACGCCTCGACGTGGGACCGGGTTGCCGAGTGCGAGAGCGGTGGCATGTGGAGTGCCGACCTCGGCAACGGCTACTACGGAGGCCTGCAGTTCTCTCAGGAGGTCTGGAAGTCCTACGGCGGCGACTCCTACGCCCCGCGCGCGGACCTCGCCAGCCGCTCGCAGCAGATCGCCGTGGCGGAGAAGGTCCTGGACGACCAGGGCCCGAAGGCGTGGCCGAGCTGTGCCGTCGTGTCCGGCCTCGCCGAGGACGGGTCCCTGCCGGGCGTCGACCCGGGCAGCACGCCGTCCGCCGACCCGTCGGAGTCCGCGGACCCGTCGCCGTCCGCCGACCCGTCACAGAGCGCGGAGCCGTCCGACGACGCCTCCGAGGACGCGACGGACGCTCCGTCGGACGACGCCACCGATGCGACCGACGACACGGCTGACAAGGACCGTACGCCCGACGCGTCGGCCACCCCGTCCGCCACGCCCTCACCGTCCGGCTCCTCCGGCGCGGACGGCCCCTCGGACGGGCCCTCGGCCACCCCCTCCGACGATGCCTCGGACGGGGCCGGGCAGGACACGGAGACGGGCGGCAAGCACCGTGGCGCGCCGGCTCCCGAGGGGAACGGCGGCAAGCGGGACTCGGGGCGGCACGCCTCACGCGGTGACGGTGAGGCACGCGACACCGGCACACCGGCCGCTGACGGTACGTACACCGTCCGGGCGGGCGACAACCTCTGGGCGATTGCTGACGCACAGAATCTGCCCGGCGGCTGGACAGGGCTGTACGAGGCCAACAAGGCGGAGGTCGGTTCCGACCCGAACCTCATCCTGCCTGGCCAGAGCCTCGACCTCGGCGTGAAGACCGGATGAGAACGGCTCTGCACGCAGTCTGATCAACAGCTGAAAGCACCCTGAATCTGGGGTATTTAAGAGGCCTATGTCCCACTTTTGACTAAGTGAGACATGGGTCTCTTCGCGTGAACTGATGCATCTTGTCCGAGAGCTCCCGCCGCATCCGTTCCCACCTGCGCAAACAGGTGTTCTTCAGATGCGAATACGGGCTGTTTATCCGGTATGTCCTTCTTTGAATGTGGGGGTTGCGTGTGTTTACGGTCGGAACCGCTCGCACCGCGGGCCCCGTCGATCGTCACGCCGAATCCTGCCGTCGGTCGAAGGGAACAGACGCGTAAAGCGCCGTAGGCAGGAGCGGGGGACCCAGGTAAGTGCCGGGCCCGGTCGTCGCGAGACGTATCGGGAGCGGCTTGGGGTGAAGTCGTGCGCTAGGACGCACGACCGGGCAACTCACTTGGCCCGAACCCGACAGCTCACCTCGTAGGCGTCGGTGAGGAGAAGTCTCGATGCTGCTGAACAGCAAGGGCAACAAGCACCGTCGCCCGTCCAAGGCCGTCCGTATCGCCACGCTCGCCGGTGTCACCGGTGCCGCCATCGCCGTGCCCCTCATGGGTGCGACCGGCGCGTCCGCCGCCTCCGTCTCCACGTGGGACGCGGTCGCCCAGTGCGAGTCCGGCGGCAACTGGTCCATCAACACCGGCAACGGCTACTACGGCGGTCTGCAGTTCTCGCAGTCCAGCTGGGCCGCCGCCGGCGGTACGCAGTACGCGGCCCGCGCCGACCTCGCCAGCAAGTCCCAGCAGATCGCGGTCGCCGAGAAGCTCCTCGACATGCAGGGACCGGGCGCCTGGTCCTGCGCCGGTGCCGGCAACCTGAGCAACGACGGTGTCGACCCGGGCGTCGACACCGGCTCCGGCAAGACCGAGACCGCCCCCAAGCAGGAGTCGGCGCCGGCCCAGCAGGCCGAGCCGAAGAAGGCCGAGCGCAGCGAGGCCCCCTCCACCAACCGTTCGGACCGCTCGGCCGCCCCCAAGGCCGAGTCGAAGAAGACCGTCACCACGCCGACCGGCGACAAGGTCAAGAAGGGCGACGGCGAGTACAAGGTCGTCACCGGCGACTCGCTGAGCAAGATCGCTGCCGACCACGACGTCAAGGGCGGCTGGGAGCAGCTGTTCAAGTTGAACAAGGACATCGTCGAGGACGCCGACATGATCTTCCCGGGTCAGCAGCTCCACCTGGCGAAGTAGTCCAGCACCTCCTGAAGCAGTTCGGCATCCTCCTCGCCGACCGCCCCGGTCCGGCCGCATCTTCCCCCCGTGCGTGCCGGGCCGGGGCCTGCCGTTTCTGTGTTGATTGTTCAACTGTTGTAGTTACTCACCAGTAAATTTCTGGTCGTATGCCCGGCTATGCCTGCCCTTGGGTCCTTTTTCGTCCCAGGGGACGGGCGTGCGGCCGACTGAGACGGCCGGGCCGGTTAGGCTCTTGGCGCAAGGCCAAAGTGACCCTGCACAACCAGCGTCATATCCCAGAAGGAGATCGCCTCGTGCCGTCCATCGACGTCGTCGTAGCCCGGGAAATCCTCGACTCCCGGGGCAACCCCACGGTCGAGGTCGAGGTTGGCCTCGACGACGGCAGCACGGGCCGTGCTGCCGTCCCGTCCGGAGCCTCCACCGGTGCGTTCGAGGCCATTGAGCTTCGCGACGGTGACCCCAACCGCTACCACGGCAAGGGTGTCGAGAAGGCAGTCCTCGCCGTGATCGAGCAGATCGGCCCGGAGCTCGTCGGCTACGACGCGACCGAGCAGCGGCTGATCGACCAGGCGATGTTCGACCTGGATGCCACCGAGAACAAGGGCTCGCTCGGCGCCAACGCCATTCTCGGCGTCTCGCTCGCCGTCGCCCACGCCGCGTCCGAGGCTTCGGACCTGCCGCTGTTCCGCTACCTCGGTGGCCCGAACGCGCACCTGCTGCCCGTCCCGATGATGAACATCCTCAACGGTGGGTCGCACGCCGACTCCAACGTGGACATCCAGGAGTTCATGATCGCCCCGATCGGCGCGGAGTCCTTCTCCGAGGCCCTTCGCTGGGGCGCCGAGGTCTACCACACGCTGAAGAAGGTCCTGAAGACCAAGGGCCTGTCCACCGGCCTCGGCGACGAGGGCGGCTTCGCGCCGAACCTGGAGTCCAACCGCGCCGCCCTCGACCTCATCGTCGAGGCCATCAAGGAGGCCGGCTACGCCCCGGGCAAGGACATCGCGCTCGCGCTCGACGTCGCCGCGTCCGAGTTCTACAAGGACGGCACGTACGAGTTCGAGGGCAAGTCCCGCTCGGCCGCCGAGATGACCGAGTACTACGAGGAGCTCGTCTCCGCGTACCCGCTGGTCTCCATCGAGGACCCGCTGTACGAGGACGACTGGGCCGGCTGGAAGGTCATCACCGACAAGATCGGCGCCAAGGTGCAGATCGTCGGCGACGACCTCTTCGTCACCAACCCGGAGCGCCTGGCCCGCGGCATCGAGGAGGGCTCCGCCAACGCCCTGCTCGTCAAGGTCAACCAGATCGGTTCGCTGACCGAGACCCTGGACGCCGTCGAGCTGGCCCAGCGCAACGGCTTCAAGTGCATGATGTCGCACCGCTCCGGCGAGACCGAGGACGTCACCATCGCCGACCTCGCGGTCGCCGTGAACTGCGGCCAGATCAAGACCGGCGCCCCGGCGCGCTCGGACCGCGTCGCCAAGTACAACCAGCTGCTGCGCATCGAGGAGATCCTCGACGACGCCGCGGTGTACGCGGGCCGCTCGGCGTTCCCCCGCTTCAAGGGCTGACCACAGGTCGACCCGCACGGCCGGGGTCGGCAAGCCCGACGGGGTCCAGCGCCCCGGCCTCCGTCCGTCCCCGCACTCGGTCCCGTACCGTGTGCGGGGACGGACGTGCGTAATGGGGAGGCGGAGACATGGCCGCGAAGGACCGGGACCGGTTCTCCACCGCGACCCGGCTGAGGCTGCTCGGTGAGCAGACCGCGGCCCGCGTCTACCGGTCGCAGAACCGCCGTCAGGCCCGCCGTTCCCGCCTCACCGGCCGGGCGGCCTTCCTGGCCCTGGTGGTCTGCTCGCTGGTGGTCGCCCTCGCGTACCCGATGCGGCAGTACGTGTCGCAGCGCGACGAGATCGCCGACCAGGAGCGGCTCGCGCAGGAGGCCGAGGCACGCACCGAGGAGCTGCGCGACGAGAAGGCGCGCCTCCAGGACGACGCCTACGTCAGGCGGCTGGCCCGCGAGCACCTGCACTACCTTCTTCCGGGGGAGACCGGCTACACGGTGGTCGACCCCGACGCGGTCAAGGAGCGCAACGGAAAGCCGGAGGAGTCCGGCCGGCCGTGGCACTCCAACCTGTGGGACGGCGTGGACAGCGCCGACCGCGGCTGACCCGTACGTCCTCTTTCCCCGTTCAGCTGCGCAACCGCAGTTCAGACAGCCCGATCAGAACCTAGGCAGGCATGGAAACGCCCCCTCCCCAGACCGAGTCGAGCACGCCCACCGACGCGGACATCGCCGCGTTCCAGCAGCAGCTGGGGCGCCCGCCGCGCGGGCTGCGGGCCATCGCGCACCGCTGCCCGTGCGGAAACCCGGACGTGGTCGAGACCCAGCCGCGGCTGGAGGACGGTACGCCGTTCCCGACGACGTACTACCTGACGTGTCCGCGTGCGGCGTCCGCGATCGGCACGCTGGAGGCGAACGGGGTCATGCGGGAGATGACCGAGCGCCTCGGCAGTGACCCGGAGCTGGCCGCGGCGTACCGGGCGGCGCACGAGGACTACATCGCCCGGCGCGACGCCATCGAGGTGCTGGAGGGCTTCCCGAGTGCGGGCGGCATGCCGGACCGGGTGAAGTGCCTGCACGTGCTCGTGGGGCACTCGCTGGCCGCGGGGCCGGGAGTGAACCCGCTGGGGGACGAGGCGATTGCGATGCTGCCTGAGTGGTGGCGCAAGGGGCCGTGCGTTTCGCCGTGCGGCGCGCGGGGTGGGGACGAGGGCTGAGGTTCCCGCCTAGGGGGGGGGGGGGGGGGGCCCCCCCCCCCCCCCCCCCCAACCACCCGGTGCGGGTCTGGGCGGGGGGGGCGGGGGGGGAGGGGGGGAGGGGA
>NZ_JBHVWF010000016.1:34347-85767 GCF_042882365.1 Streptomyces sp. NPDC058221
GGAGGGGCTTGAAGTGCCGCCGGGAGGCTTGAATTGCCGTCGGAGCGGCTTGTTCTGCTGGAGAGGCTGAAGACATGACGCGTGTGGCCGCCATTGACTGCGGTACCAACTCGATCCGTCTGCTCGTCGCGGACGCCGACCCCGCTACCGGGGAGCTCGTCGAACTCGACCGGCGGATGGAGATCGTCCGGCTCGGGCAGGGCGTCGACCGGACCGGGCGGCTCGCGCCCGAGGCGCTGGAGCGGACGTTCGCCGCGTGCCGGCAGTACGCGTCGGTGATCAAGGAGCACGGCGCGGAGAAGGTCCGCTTCGTCGCCACCTCCGCCTCCCGGGACGCGGAGAACAGGGGCGACTTCGTCCGTGGTGTGCTGGACATCCTGGGCGTCGAGCCCGAGGTGATCACCGGTGACCAGGAGGCGGAGTTCTCCTTCGGCGGGGCCACCAAGGAGCTCGCCGGCCGGGACGACCTGGCGAAGCCGTACCTCGTGGTGGACATCGGCGGCGGCTCCACCGAGTTCGTCCTCGGTGACGACCGGGTGCGGGCGGCCCGGTCCGTGGACATCGGCTGTGTCCGGATGACCGAGCGCCACCTCGCGCGGGAAGCCGGGATCGTCGACCCGCCCACGCCGGAGGCGGTCGACGCCATCCGGGCGGACGTGGACGCCGCCCTGGACCTGGCCGGGGAGAGCGTGCCGCTCACCGGGGCCGGCACGCTCGTCGGGCTGGCCGGCACGGTCACCACCGTGGCCGCGGTCGCGCTGGGTCTGGAGGAGTACGACTCCGAGGCGATCCACCACTGCCGGGTCTCCCTGGAGCAGGTCCGGGAGATCACCGGGCGGCTGCTCGACTCGACCCACGCGGAGCGCGCCGCGATCGGTGCGATGCACCCGGGGCGGGTCGATGTGATCGCTTCCGGAGCGCTGATCCTGCTCGCCGTCATGGAACGGACCGGGGCCCGCGAAGTGGTCGTCAGCGAGCACGACATCCTCGACGGGATCGGCTGGTCCATCGCCTAGGAGCAGGCCGGGGAACAAGGGGTGCGGCGGAGGGCGGAAACGTCGCTCATACGCATTCCCGCCTGCACTTTTGAGCCGCCGGGAGGGCCTCTGGCGGCCCCTTGCGGGACGCGTCGCGACGAACTTCGTGAACTTCTTCACAAGGAATTGGGTCCCTGGGGGCGGACTTCTGCTCCGTACGGGCCCCGGGGAGGGTGCGCGGGGTCACTCGCGCCGTGTGCCGGGCGGTTCCGGGGGTGTTGCGGGAGCGTGAACCGACGGGGTGGTCCACCTCGCCCGGCGACTCAAGGGCCAGCTCACAAGCGGTGAACAACGTTCGCCGGAGTGCTGTGGTTCCCCCTCCGGGCCATGACCTGGGTCACGTGGGCGGCGAAGTGTAGCAGAGGGTGGGGCATACCTTGTGAAGGGGCTCACGAGCCTGCCCCCTGAGGGGGGTGGATACTCGATGGCATGAGCACCACGGAGCGTCCCAGGATCCTCGTAGTAGGCGGTGGGTACGTAGGCCTGTACGCAGCTCGGCGCATTCTGAAGAAGATGCGCTATGGAGAGGCGACCGTCACGGTCGTCGACCCCCGGTCGTACATGACGTACCAGCCCTTCCTCCCCGAAGCTGCTGCCGGCAGCATCTCGCCTCGGCATGTCGTCGTCCCGCTGCGACGCGTCCTGCCGAAGGCCGAGGTACTCACCGGCCGCGTCACGACCATCGACCAGGACCGCAAGGTCGCCACGGTTGCGCCGCTCGTCGGCGAGGCCTACGAGCTGCCCTTCGACTACCTGGTCATCGCGATGGGCGCGGTCTCCCGTACCTTCCCGATCCCCGGCCTGGCCGAACAGGGCATCGGTATGAAGGGCATCGAGGAGGCCATCGGCCTGCGCAACCACGTTCTGGAGCAGCTGGACAAGGCTGACTCGACCACCGATGAGGATGTCCGCCGCAGGGCGCTCACCTTCGTCTTCGTGGGCGGCGGTTTCGCCGGTGCGGAGACCATCGGCGAGGTCGAGGACATGGCCCGCGACGCGGCGAAGTACTACACGAACGTGAAGCGCGAGGACATGCGCTTCGTGCTCGTCGACGCCGCCGACAAGATCCTTCCCGAGGTCGGCCCGAAGCTGGGCACCTGGGGCCGGGAGCACCTGGAGTCCCGTGGTGTCGAGGTCTTCCTCTCGACTTCCATGGACTCCTGCGTCGACGGTCACGTGGTGCTGAAGAACGGCCTGGAGGTCGACTCCAACACCATCGTGTGGACAGCCGGCGTGAAGCCGAACCCGGCGCTGGCCCGCTTCGGCCTGCCGCTCGGCCCCCGCGGTCACGTGGACACCTCCGAGAAGCTCCAGGTGCAGGGCACCGACTACATCTGGGCCGCGGGCGACAACGCCCAGGTCCCGGACCTGATCGGCCGCAAGGCCGGCAACCCGAACGCCTGGTGCCCGCCGAACGCCCAGCACGCGCTGCGTCAGGCCAAGGTCCTCGGTGACAACGTCATCTCCGGGATGCGCGGCTTCCCGCAGGGTGACTACAGCCACGCCAACAAGGGTGCGGTCGCCGGTCTGGGCCTGCACAAGGGCGTCGCGATGATCGTCATGGGCAAGGTGAAGATCAAGCTCAAGGGCCGTCTCGCCTGGTACATGCACCGTGGTTACCACGGCATGGCGATGCCGACCTGGAACCGCAAGATCCGGATCTTCGCCGACTGGACCCTCGCGATGTTCCTCAAGCGCGAGGTCGTCTCGCTCGGCGCCATGGAGACGCCGCGCGAGGAGTTCTACGAGGCCGCCAAGCCGGCCCCGGCGCCCGCCGCGGCCCAGCCCGTGGGCGAGAAGGCCAAGGCCTCCTAGCGCGCACCCCGGACCGGGGGCCAACGCCTCCCGGTCCGCCCGCGGATACCCGTATCCGCGCAGAGCACGTCGCACGACGCCCGAAGGGGCCGTCCGCCATCCGTGGTGCGGACGGCCCCTTCGGCGTATCGGGGCAGGCCGGGGCGGGGCACGGTACAAGGGTTCGGCGGCCAGTGACCCGGCGGATGCATGGTCCGTACAGGTATTTTGCCGTTCCATTGCGAAGTAGCGGGATGGCGCGGCCGCCGGAAACTGTTGAGGGGGGTGTACCTCGCCTGCGGCGCCGAAGGGTGCCGGGGCGTGGTCCGAGACATGTGTGGGCATGTCTGGGCACGTCGGGAAACACCATCACGGAGGTGTGCGCCATGGCAGACGCCGCGTTGCGGCTGACCGCTCTCGCCCAGGAGTTGCTGGGAGAACCCCTACCGGTCCGCATCCGGGCCTGGGACGGCAGCGAATCCGGACCGCCCGGTGCCCCCGTCCTCGTCATCAGGAACCGCCGCGCCCTGCGCCGGCTGTTGTGGAAACCCGGCGAACTCGGCCTGGCCCGCGCCTGGGTGGCCGGCGAACTGGACATCGAGGGGGACCTGTACGAGACCCTGGACCTGATGGCCGGGCTGATCTGGGACCGGGGGGCCGAGGCGAAGGACAGCGTCCATCCGGTCCGCGACCCGAAGCTGCGGGCCGCCGCCAAGGGGATGCTGCAGCTGGCCGGGCCCTGGCCGCCGCCGCCTCCGCCGCCGGAGGAGGTACGCCGCCGCACCGGAGCCCTGCACACCAAGCGCCGCGACAAGGAGGCCATCAGCCACCACTACGACGTGGGCAATGACTTCTACCAACTGGTCCTCGGCCCGTCCATGGTCTACTCCTGCGCCTACTGGGAGGACGACGGCACCCTGGAGGACGCCCAGCGCGACAAGCTGGACCTGGTCTGCCGCAAGCTCGCGCTGAAGGAGGGCGACCGGCTCCTGGACGTCGGCTGCGGATGGGGCTCCATGGCCATCCACGCGGCCCGCGAGTACGGCGCCCGGGTCACCGGTGTGACCCTCTCCACCGAACAGGCCGCCTTCGCCAGGAAGCGCATCGCGGAAGAGGGCCTGACCGACCGGATCGAGATCCGGGTCCAGGACTACCGGGACGTCAGGGACGGCCCGTACGACGCCATCTCCTCCATCGGGATGGCGGAACACGTCGGCTCGGTCCGCTACCGCGAGTACGCCGACGACGTCTACGCACTCCTCAAGCCCGGCGGGCGTCTCCTCAACCACCAGATCGCCCGCCGCCCGGAGAAGGACGAGTCCGCGTACCACGTGGACGAGTTCATCGACGCCTATGTCTTCCCGGACGGTGAACTGGCCCCGCTGGGCCGTACCGTCGCGACCCTCGAAGAAGCCGGTTTCGAGGCCCGTGACGTCGAGTCGCTCCGCGAGCACTACGCACTGACCCTGCGCCGCTGGGTCGCCAACCTGGAGAAGGACTGGCAGCGCGCGGTGAAGATGACCTCGCCCGGCCGGGCCAGGGTCTGGCGGCTCTACATGGCCGCCTCCGCGCTCTCCTTCGAGCACAACAAGATCGGCGTCAACCAGATCCTGGCCGTGCGGCCGGCGGACGGCGGAACCGCCCGTATGCCGCTGCGCGCCCGCGACTGGAAGGCGGACGCGACCGGCTGAGCCGGGCACGCGCAGGAGGGCCGGTACCCGCGGTGGCGGATACCGGCCCTCCTGCGCGTATGCCGTCCGGCGCTATTCGGTCTTGATGGCCGTCAGCATGTTGAGCTTGGCGGCGTTGCGAGCCGGCCACAGGGCGGCCAGCACCCCCACCAGCCCGGCGAGCACCAGGAAGAGCGCGATCCGGCCCCACGGCACGACCAGTTCGTACTGCGGGATCGAGGACGAAGCGGACTGGCCGATCGCCCAGCCGAGGAACATGCCGAGCCCGATGCCGACCACCGCGCCGAACAGCGAGATGACGACGGCCTCCAGCCGGATCATGCGCTTGACCTTGCGCCGGTCCAGGCCGATCGCCCGCAGCATGCCGATCTCCTGCTGCCGTTCGAAGACGGACATGGCCAGGGTGTTGACGACTCCGAGCACGGCGATGATCAGCGCCATCGCCAGCAGGCCGTACATGATGTTCATCATGAGGTTGATGTCGCCGCCGAACGTGTCCCGGATGTCCTGGCGGTCCATCACGCTCATGCCCGGGTTGTCGCCCAGCGCGTTCACCACGGACTTCTCGTTGGCCGCGCTCGCGCCGCCGTCCGCCTTCACGAAGATCTCGCGGATGTCCGGACGGCCCTCGTGCGGGGCCACCTTGTCGCGGGGGATCAGGACCGGCGACAGGAACTCGTTGTCCTTGTAGAGCGCGCCGACCTTCAGGTTCTCCTTCTTGTCGTCGTCGTACGTCACCGGGACGGTGTCCCCGGTCTTCCAGCCGTTCGACTTCGCGGTCTTCTCGGAGACGACGATCTCGCCCTTGCCGAGGGAGTCCGCCGAGCCCGAGACGGTGTCGACGGCGAGCACCTTCTGCACGTCGCCGGGGGTCACGCCGGACGCCGAGAGGTCGGCGCCGCCGACCGTCAGCCAGACGGACTGCTGGGGTGAGACCGCGGTGACGCCGTCGGCCTTCTCCAGGGCGGTGAGCGCCGACTCGTCGAGGGAGTCCCCGCCCGCCATCGAGACCATGTAGTCGGCCTTGATGTAGTCCGTCGTCGTCCGGTCGACCGCCTGGCCGAGGGTGACGCCGAGCACCGAGATGCCGGTGACGAGGGTGAGACCGATCGCCAGGGCGGAGGCGGTGGCGCCGGTGCGCCGCGGGTTGCGGACCGCGTTCTGCGCGGCGAGCTTGCCCGAGACCCCGAACAGTCGCCGCAGCAGCGGGCGCACCAGGGCGATCACCGGGCGGGACAACAGCGGGATGAGGATGATGACGCCGATCAGCGCCAGGAAGGCGCCGGCCGCGATGGCGAGCTGAGCACTCGTGCCGGACTGCGTGGAACCGGCCACGATCGCCACCGCACCGAGCAGCGTGATGACCGCGCCGATCGAGTTGCGCAGCACCAGGGACTTCACGGTGGCCACCGCGTACTGGCTGTTCATCGCCGCGACCGGCGGGATCTTCGCGGCCCGCCGGGCGGGCAGCCAGGCGGCCAGCACGGTGATCAGGACGCCGACACCGAAGGCGGCGACGACCGTGGTCGGAGCGACCACCAGCGGACCGGCCGGGATCTTGCCGCCGATCAGTCCCATCGCGGAGCGCAGCCCGGTGGCGAGGGCGAGGCCCACCGCGAAGCCGATGACGGACGCGATCAGACCCACCACACCCGCTTCGAGCAGCACCGAGCGCTTGACCTGACGGCGCGAGGCACCGACGGCCCGCAGCAGCGCCAGTTCCTTGGTGCGCTGGGCGACCAGCATGGTGAAGGTGTTGGCGATCAGGAAGATGCCGACGAAGAGGGCGATGCCCGCGAAGCCGAGCAGCAGCTTGTTGAGGCTGCTCAGGCCGCGTTCGGTCTGCTCTGCCTCCTCGTCCGCGACCACCTTGCCGACCTTGGCCTCGGCGTCCTTGGGCAGCAGCGGCTTCACGGCGGCCAGCACCTGCTGGTCGGACGCGCCGGACGCGGCGGCGACGGAGACGTTCCGGAACTCGCCCGGCCGCAGGAAGAGCTTCTGCGCCACCGCGGTGTCGAAGAGGACCAGGCTGCCGCCGGCGTTGACCGCGCCGTCCTCGGTGGTGAAGACGCCGGAGAGGGTGTACTCCTTCACCGGCCCGTTCGTGGCGACCCGTACCTTGTCGCCGACCTCGTACTCGCCCTTCTCCGCGGTGTCCTTGTCCAGGGCGATGCTGCCCGCGGCGGTCGGACCGGAGCCGTCGGTGAAGGTGTACTGCGGGTCCTTGCCGCCCTTGCCGGGGGCGAAGTTGGCACCGGTGTTGGTCCAGCCGTTGCCGATCAGCTTGCCGTCGGGGTCGGCCACCCCGGCGAAGCCGTCGACCCGGCCGGTGGCGGTGCGCACACCGTCCAGGGCCTGGATCTTCTTCAGGGTGGCGGCGTCGATGGCGGGGGTCTTCTCGTCACGCTGGTTGGCGTACGTGGAGACCGCGACGGCGACGTCGTCGTAGTTCTTCGCCGACTGGTTGCGGAAGGCGTTGCCGAGAGTGTCGGTGAAGACCAGGGTGCCGGAGACGAAGGCCACGCCGAGCATGACGGCGAGGACGGTCATCAGCAGCCTGGCCTTGTGCGAGAGCACATTGCGCAGGGCGGTACGGAACATGTCAGTCAGTCCTGGGAGCAGAGGGGTTCCGGATGGGGGCATGGCTCAGTCGTCGCGCGGCACGGGGCGGTGCGACGGAGGAGCCCGGGAAGGGCGCGGGGCTCAGCTGGTGCGGCCCTTGGCGTCGAACGCCTTCATCCGGTCCAGCACCCCGTCGGCGGTGGGGTGCATCATCTGGTCCACGATCGCCCCGTCCGCGAGGAAGATCACCCGGTCCGCGTAGGAGGCGGCGGCCGGGTCGTGGGTCACCATCACCACGGTCTGGCCCAGCTCGCGCACCGAGTTGCGCAGGAAGCCGAGGACCTCGGCACCGGAGCGGGAGTCCAGGTTCCCGGTCGGCTCGTCACCGAAGATGATCTCCGGCTGCGAGGCCAGGGCACGGGCCACCGCGACGCGCTGCTGCTGGCCGCCGGAGAGCTCGGTGGGCCGGTGCTTCAGCCGGTCGGAGAGGCCCACCATCTCGATGACCTTGTGCAGCCACTCCTGGTTGGGCTTGCGGCCCGCGATGTCCATCGGCAGCGTGATGTTCTCCAGTGCCGTCAGCGTCGGCAGCAGGTTGAACGCCTGGAAGATGAAACCGATCTTGTCCCGGCGCAGCTGGGTGAGCTGCTTGTCCTTGAGCGAGCCCAGCTCCGTCTCGCCGATCCGCACCGATCCGCTGCTGAAGCTGTCGAGCCCGGCCACGCAGTGCATCAGCGTGGACTTGCCGGAGCCGGACGGGCCCATGATCGCGGTGAACTCGCCCTGCGGGAAGTCCACGGTGACCCGGTCCAGCGCGGTCACCTTGGTCTCGCCCTCCCCGTAGACCTTCGACAGTTCCGTGGCGCGGGCAGCCACCGCGGTGGCGCGGTGAGCGGTGGTCATGGTGGTCACGGGAGACTCCAGGGTCGGTTTCGTACGGAACGGAGAGTGTGCGTGGCCGGCCCCTGCTGGGGCGGCGGCCGGGGAAGGGCACTGCTCCATCGTCTCTTCCGCCGGGCCACCGGTCGTCACTCCCGGTGCCCGTTCCCGGGGCCGCCTTGAGTCGCACCGGGAGGGTCCCGCGTCCTCCTGCGGTATGACACGGGCCCTGAGACGGGCGACGCCGGCCGGGTGCCTGCCCGGCAGGGATTACGGGGCAGCCCCTACCGCGGCGCTGCCGTCGACCCGCGTGGGACGAGCCGGGCCGCCGCGTCCTCGAACCCGTCGGCCGCGCCGTCGGTGACCAGGGCCAGCAGGGTGCGCGCGGCGTGGCCGCCGTACGCGGGGATGTCACGGCTCAGCGCGGTCAGCGGCGGCCGGACCACCCGGGAGAGCTGGGAGTCGTCCCAGGCGACCAGCGAGAGGTCGCCCGGTACGTCGAGTCCCATCTCCTGGGCGACCGACAGCCCGGCGACGGCCATGATGTCGTTGTCGTAGATGACGGCGGTCGGCCGCTGCGGGGAGCTGATGAGCTGTCGGGTGGCGTGCGCCCCGTCCTCGCCGGAGTAGTCGGTGTGGACGATCACCGGCTCGCCGAGCCCGAGTTCGGCGCAGACCTCGCGCTGGGCGCGGTCGCGCAGCCCGGTGTGGTTCAGCCCGGGCAGCCCCGCGACCCGGGCGATCGACCGGTGCCCCAGCGCGGCCAGATACGTGAGGGTGTCCCGTACCGCCGCCGCGTCGTCCGACCACACCGAGGCGAGCGGGCCGGCCGCCGACGGGTGGCCGATCACCACGGCCGGCAGCCCGAGTCCGACGATGCCCTCGATCCGCGGGTCGGGGCTGTGCAGATCGGCGAGGAACACCCCGTCCACCCGGCCCTCGCCCCACCAGCGGCGGTAGACCTCCAGCTCCTGGGCCGGGTCGCTGACGACCTGGAGGAGCAGGGCGCAGCCGCGCGGCGAGAGCTCGCTCTCGATGCCGCTGATCAGCTCCATGTAGAACGGCTCCATGCCGAGCAGCCGGGCGGGCCGGCACAGGGCGAGGCCCACCGCGTCGGCGCGCGCCCGGGTGAGGGCGCGGGCCGCGCTGTTGGGCTGCCAGCCGATCTCCTGCGCGATGGCCTTGATCGAGGCGCGGGTCGCCGGGGAGACGCCGGGCCGGTCGTTCAGCGCGTACGACACCGCGACCTTGGAGACGCCGGCGCGGCGTGCGATATCGGCGATCGTGGGGCGGTGCCTGGGCATGCGACCTCGCTTAACCGGTTCGTGTTCGACGCCCATCCTAAGCACCGGCGGCCTCCCGGTCAGCACCTTACCGGGAGGCATTGATCACTCAACTCCCTTTGCCAGCAACGAAATGGGAGCGCTCCCGCACCCTTGACAGGCTCTCCGGGCGGCCTTAACTTCACGGCACTTACCCGGTTCAGTAGCTCCGCTCGGCAGGGACGGCGGGGAGAAGGAGGGACGATGGGCACGGGATTCCGGGGACGGATCGCGACCACGCTCGCCGTGATCGCACTCGCCGCCACCGCGTGCACGGGGGGCGGCTCCTCGGCGGGCGGCTCGGGCGGATCCGGCGGCGGGAGCGGTGCGCTTCCGCGTAACGAGACGCTCTACACCACCGGTACGCAGTGGGGGCCGCCGGCCAACTACAACCCGCTGCACAACTGGGACCACGCCACCGGCACCAAGGGCCTGGTCTACGAGACCCTGTTCCACTTCGACCCCAACGCGGGCAAGCTGACACCCTGGCTCGCCGAGTCGGGCAGCTGGACGGGCGACAGGACGTACGAGCTGAAGCTCCGTCCGGGCATCACCTGGTCCGACGGAAAGCCGCTCACCGCCAAGGACGTCGCGTACTCCTACGGGCTGGGCAAGATCGAGGCCTCGTCCTTCCACACCCTGTGGAGCTGGCTGTCGGACGCGAAGGCGGTGGACGCCACGACCGTCCGCTTCACCTTCAAGGAGGCCCGCTACCAGGAGTGGGACTACACCCTCTACGGCCAGCCGATCGTCCCCGAGCACATCTGGGGCAAGCGCTCCGAGAAGGAGATCCTCGACGGCGTCAACGACAAGCCGGTCGGCAGTGGCGCGTACACGCTTCGGAGCCACTCCCAGGACCGGGTCGTCTGGCAGCGGCGCGACGACTGGTGGGGCGTCAAGGCGCTCTCCATGAAGCCCGCACCCCGCTACATCGTGGACGTCTCCAACCCCAGCAACGAGGTCGTCATCGGCCAGCTGGGCCAGGGCCAGCTGGACCTGAGCAACAACTTCCTGCCCGGCGCCGCCTCGCTGGTCAAGAGCAAGAAGGTCGTCTCGTACTACGACAAGCCGCCCTACATGCTCTCCGCCAACACCGCCTGGCTGGTGCCCAACACCACGAAGAAGCCGATGAACGACGCGGCCTTCCGCAGGGCTCTCGCCGCCTCCGTCGACGTCGGGAAGATCGTCAAGGGCGTGTACGGGGGGCTGGTCAAGCCCGCCGACCCGACCGGGCTGCTCCCGCAGTGGGACAAGTTCGTCGACCAGGGCCTGGTGGCCAGCGAGGGCTTCCGCTTCGACACGGCCAAGGCCAGGCAGACCCTCGCCGACGCCGGATACAAGGACACCGACGGCGACGGTCTCGTGGAGAACAAGGACGGCTCCAAGCTCAGCCTGAAGCTGGCCGTACCCACCGGCTGGACCGACTGGATGGAGGCCGCCAAGGTCATCGCCTCGTCCGCCAAGGCCGCGGGCATCGCCGTCACCACCGAGTTCCCCGACGCGAACGCCCTCAACGAACAGCGCGGCAAGGGCAACTTCGACCTCGTCGTCAACAACGAGCGCCAGCTGTCCAACACCCCGTGGACGTACTACGAGTACATGTTCCAGCTGCCCGTCCAGAAGCAGCAGAACACGGTGAACTTCGGCCGCTACGAGAACAAGGAGGCCTGGAAGCTCGTACAGGAGCTCGGCGGGGTGAAGACCGATGACACCGAGGGCATGAAGAAGGTCATCTCCAGGATCCAGGACATCCAGCTCAAGGAGATGCCGGTCATCCCCCTCTGGTACAACGGCCTCTGGGCCCAGTCCACCACCGGGAGCTGGACGAACTGGCCGTCGGACGCCGCAGGTGCGCCCAAGTACGCACCGGCGCTGTGGCGCAACTGGCTGGAGATGGGCGGCTTCGAGGCGCTCACGCAGCTCAAGCCCGTCAAGTGACACGGCCGTTCTGAGAACGACCGGCACCCCGCCGGTCTCTCCGCATCCATGACCGCCCCGCCGTGCGCGTGCCGCCCTGACCGCTGCCCGCACGGCGGGGCTCTCCCCGGGGAGCTCCCTTGCGCCGCTACTTCGCCCGAAAACTTCTGATCTACGCGCTGACCTTCGTCGTCGCCGTCACCGTCAACTGGATGATCCCGCGCTTCATGCCCGGCGATCCGGTCGCCGCCATGGTGGCCCGGGCCAGGGTCTCGCAGCCCGAGGCCGTCGAGGCGATGCGCTCCTACTACAACGGCCTGTTCGGCTTCGACGAGCCCGTCTGGCAGCAGTACCTGCACTTCTGGAGCGCCCTGCTGCAGGGCGACTTCGGGCTGTCCATCTGGGTCTTCCCCAAGCCCGTCGCCGATGTGCTGCTCGACGCCCTTCCGTACACGCTGGGTCTGATGATCCCGGCCGTCCTGCTCAGCTGGTTCGTCGGCAACTGGGCCGGGGCGCTGGCCGCCCGGCGCAAGGTTCTCGACAACACCGTGCTCCCGGCCGGGTACCTGCTGACCGCGATGCCGTACATGTGGATCGCCGTCATCCTGGCCTGGGCGCTCGGCTCCAAGGCGGGCTGGTTCCCGATCTCCGGCGGCTACAGCCTCGACATCCAGCCGAGCTGGTCCGCCGCCTTCGCCGTCGACCTGCTCCAGCACTGGGTGCTGCCGTTCCTCTCGCTGTTCCTGGTCGCGCTCGGCGGCTGGGCCATCGGCATGCGCAACATGATCATCTACGAGCTGGAGTCCGACTACTCGTCCTATCTGGCGGCCCTCGGCGCCCCGCAGCGGCTCATCCGCCGCTACGCCTTCCGCAACGCCGTCCTGCCCCAGATCACCGGACTCGCCCTCCAGCTGGGCGTCCTGGTGGCCGGGGCGCTCGTCACCGAGATCGTCTTCGCCTATCCCGGGCTCGGCTCGCTGATCCTGGCCGCGATCCAGAACCAGGACTTCTTCCTGCTCCAGGGCGCGTTCCTGTTCATCGTCATCGGCGTACTGATCGCCAACTTCCTCATCGACCTGGTGTACGTCGTCGTCGACCCCCGCACCCGTACCGGCATGGCAGGAGGCCAGTCATGAGCACCGTGCCCGAACCGGCCACCGACCCGGCCGCCGCGCCCGCCTCCGCCGCACGCCCCGGCCGGGAGACGCTCCACTACGCCGTGCGCAACCCGAAGCTCCTCATCGGGTTCTCCGTCGTCGTGCTCCTCCTGCTCGTCGGCCTCGTCGGACCGCCGCTGCTCGACAGCTCCGACCCCAACGAGTACGTCGGCCCGCAGGCGGCGGCGCCGGACGGCACGTACTGGATGGGCACCACCACCTTCGGCCAGGACGTGTACGCGCAGTTCGTGCACGGGCTGCGCGCCACCTTCCTGGTCGGCGCCGTCGGCGGGGCCATCGCCGCCGTCATCGCCATGCTCGTCGGCTTCCTGGCCGGCTACCGCGGCGGAGTCGTCGACGAGATCCTCAACATGCTCACCAACGTGGTCCTCGTGCTGCCCGCGCTGGCCGTGCTGCTGATCATCAACGCCTACCTCGGGGTCCGCTCGGTGCCCGTGCAGGGCCTGTTCATCGGGCTCACGTCCTGGCCCTGGGCGGCGCGGGCGATCCGGGCCCAGACCTTCTCGCTGCGCACCCGGGAGTTCGTGGACCTGGCCCGGCTCAGCGGCAGCGGCACCTGGCGGATCGTCTTCCGCGAGATCGCACCCAACATGAGCTCGTACCTCTTCATGATGTTCATCCTGCTGTTCGGCGGTTCCGTGCTGATCGCCTCCTCCCTCGACTTCATCGGGCTCGGCCCCACCGAGGGCGTCTCGCTCGGGCTGATGCTGCAGAGCGCCCAGCAGTGGAGCGCGCTCCAACTCGGCATGTGGTGGTGGTTCGTTCCGCCGGGCGCCGGGATCACCGCGATCGTCGGCGCGCTCTACGTCGCCAACGTCGGCCTCGACGAGGTCTTCAACCCGAAGCTCCGGGAGGCCTGAGACATGACGTCGACCGTGACCGGTCCCGGAGAGACCCGGGCAGATGCCGCTGACTGCGACCGACCTGCGGGAGGTCCGAGGACATGACCCTGACCGTGAACGATCTACGCGTCCACTACCGCACCCTGCGCGGAGAGGTCCGGGCCCTGGACGGCGTCTCCTTCGGACTGGCCGACGGGGAGATCCTGGGCCTCGCCGGTGAGTCCGGCTGCGGCAAGACCACGCTCGGCAAGTCGCTGATCCGCCTGGACGGCCGGATGCGGCACGCGGGCGGCACCGTCACCCTCGACGGCGACGACGTACCGGTCGCCGACGACCGGGCGATGAACGCCTTCCGCTTCCACCGGATCTCACTCGTACCGCAGTACTCCATGAGCGCCCTCAACCCGACCCGCCGCATCGGACGCATGATCCGCGAGCTGCTCGCCTCGCGCGGCGTCAGCGTGGACACCGCCGAACTGCACCGCAGGCTCGACCTGGTGGGCCTGGACCACGACGTCCTGGACCGCTATCCGATCGAGCTCTCCGGCGGCATGAAACAGCGCGCCGTCATGGTGATCTCCACCCTGCTCGACCCGGCCGTCCTCATCGCGGACGAGGTCACCTCGGCCCTCGACGTCTCCACCCAGCGGGCCGTCGTCGGCGCGCTCACCGGACTCCGCGACAAGGGCCTGGTCACCAGCATGATCTTCGTGACCCACGACCTCGGCCTCACCTCGCACATCGCCGACTCCATCATGGTCATGTACGCGGGCAAGCTCGCCGAGAAGGCCCCCACGAAGGTGCTGACGACGCAGCCCCGCCACCCGTACACCAAGCTGCTGCTCGGCTCGCTCCCCGAGGTCGGGGCCAGGTACGCCGACAAGCCCCTCAAGGGCATCGCGGGCGCCCCGCCCTCCCTGCTGAACCCGCCGGCCGGCTGCCGCTTCCGGGACCGCTGCCCGATCGCGGACGAGCGGTGCGCCGAGGAACCCCCGGTCGTGGAGATCGCCCCCCGTCACTCCGTCGCGTGCTGGAAGGCCTGATGCTGACCCTCGACCACGTCACCAAGACCTACCGCGCCGGAGCCTTCGGCGGCGGGTCCGTCACCGCCGTCGACCGGGTGTCCTTCACCGCCGCACCCGGCGAGGTCGTCTCCCTCATCGGTGAGAGCGGCAGCGGGAAGTCCACCATCGGCCGGATGATCCTCGGCCTGACCGGCGTCAGCTCCGGCAGCCTCACCCTGGACGGACGAACGGTCCGTCCGGGAAAGGACTTCTACCGCCGGGTCCAGGGCGTCTTCCAGGACCCCTTCTCCTGCTACAACCCGGTCTTCCGGGCCGACCGCGTCTTCGACCTGATCCGCCGCGCCTACCACCCGGGCGTGCCCGACAAGGAGTGGGCCGACCGCGTCGAGAAGGCGGTACGGGACGTGCGCCTGGACCCCGGACAGGTGCTGGGCCGCTACCCGCACCAGCTCAGCGGCGGCCAGCTGCAACGGCTGCTCATCGCCCGCGCCCTGCTGCTCGACCTGAGCTTCCTGGTCGCCGACGAGATCACCAGCATGCTCGACGCCTCCACCCGCATCGACGTCCTCAACCTGCTGGCCGTCCTGAAGGAACGCGGCCTGGGCGTCCTCTACATCACCCACGATCTGGCGCTCGGCACCTACCTCGCCGAGAAGACCGTGGTGCTGCGCCGCGGCCGGGTCGTCGAACGGGGCGACACCCAGAAGGTGTTCGGCAACCCGCTGCACCCCTACACCCGAACCCTGCTGGCCGCCGTGCCCCGGCTCAACACCCCGTGGACCCCGGCCGAACCGCTGGAAACCTGCGCCTTCCACGAGGCGGGGGCGCCCGGGACCGACCTGTACGAGAGCGAGCCGGACCACTTCGTCGCCTGCGCCCAGCTCCACGACTGCGGAAGGACCGCCACGTGACCCTTCGCCACCTGCCCCTGCACGAGGCCTGGACGCTCACCGCGGACAGCCACGTGCCCCTGCGGCTCCCCACAGGCGGCGTCCCCGCTACTGTGCCCGGCTGCGTCCACACCGACCTGCTCGCCGCGGGACTGATCGACGACCCGTACCTGGACGACAACGAGAACCGGCTCGGCTGGATCGGCCGCACCGACTGGACATACCGGACCACGTTCGACTGGACGCCGGACGGCCACGACCACGCGGCCCTGCGCTTCGACGGCCTCGACACCGTCGCCACCATCCTGCTCAACGGCACCGAGGTGGGCCGCACCGCCAACCAGCACCGCTCCTACCGCTTCCCGGTTCGCCCGCTGCTCGTCGAGGGCACCAACACCCTCGCCGTACGCTTCACCGCCCCGTACACCTACGCCGAGGAACTGCGCGACCGGCTCGGTGACCGCCCCGGCGCGTATGCGGAGCCGTACGCCTTCATCCGCAAGATGGCGTGCAACTTCGGCTGGGACTGGGGGCCCACGCTGGTGACGTCCGGCATCTGGCGGCCGGTCGCGCTGGAGACGTGGAGCGGTCCGCGGATCGCCTCCGTGAAGCTGCTCCCGGACCTGGATGCGGACGGGGTGCCGCGCCTGACCGCCGAGCTGGAGGTCGAACACGACGGCCTGGCGCCGCCGTCGGGCGAGGTCGGGGTGATCGGGGCGGGCGCCGTCTTCATTGCCTCGGAGGACGAGCACCGCATCTCGGTCACCCTCTCGGTTCCCCAGGCCGAGGTCTGGTGGCCGCACAGCCACGGCGAACAACCGCTGTACGACGTGACAGTCCGCGTCGGTGACGACGTCCGCAACCTCAGAACGGGCTTCCGCGCTGTCACCCTCGAACAGGAGGCGTTCCGCTTCGTCATCAACGGCGAATCCGTCTTCGTGCGCGGCGTCAACTGGATCCCCGAGGACTGCTTCCCGCACCGCCTCACCCGCCAGTGGATCTCCGCCCGCCTCGACCAGGCGGTCGCCGCCGGAGCCAACCTGATCCGGATCTGGGGCGGCGGCCTCTACGAGAGCGACGACTTCTACGAACTGTGCGACGAGAAGGGCCTGCTGGTCTGGCAGGACTTCCCGTTCGCCTGCGCCGCGTACCCCGAGGAGCAGCCGCTGTGGGACGAGGTGGCGGCCGAGGCCCGGGAGAACGTCACCCGGCTCGCCCCGCACCCCTCCCTGGTCCTGTGGTGCGGCAACAACGAGAACCTGGAGGGCCACGCGGACTGGGGCTGGCAGAAGGAGCTGGGCGACCGCACCTGGGGACGGGGCTACTACCACGAGCTGCTCCCCGCGATCGTCGCCGAGACGGACCCCACCCGCCCCTACTGGCCCGGCTCGCCCTACTCCGGCACCGAGGACATCCACCCGCAGGACGCGGCCCGCGGCACGATCCACATCTGGGACGTGTGGAACCGCGCCGACTACCGCGCGTACGCGGACCGGGTGCCGCGCTTCGTCGCCGAGTTCGGCTTCCAGGGCCCGCCCGCGTACGCGACCCTGCGCCGCGCCGTCAGCGGCCCGCTCGCCCCCGACGCCCCGCTCATCGCCCACCACCAGAAGGCCGAGGACGGCAACGCCAAACTGCTCCGGGGTCTGGGCGACCACCTGCCGCAGCCGGGCCCGGACTTCGACGACTGGCACTGGCTCACCCAGCTCAACCAGGCGCGCGCGGTCGCCTTCGGTATCCGCCACTTCCGCTCCCACACCCCGTACTGCATGGGCACGATTCTCTGGCAGCTCAACGACTGCTGGCCGGTGGTCTCCTGGTCCGCGGTCGACGGCGACGGCCGCCGTAAACCCCTCTGGTACGCCCTGCGGTCCGTCTACGCGGACCGCCTGATCGCGGTGCGCGACGGCGCGGCCCACCTCGTCAACGACGCCCCCACCCCATGGACCGGCACCCTGCGGCTGACCCGGCACGGTCTGGACGGGGCGGTACTGGCCGAGGAGGAGGTGGCGGTGAGCACGGCAGCGCGCTCGGTCACCCGCGTACCGCTGCCCCCGTCGCTCGGCGAACCGGCCGACCGGACCCGCGAACTGCTGGTCGCCCGGCTGGGCGACACCAGGACGGTGGAGTTCTACGAGGAGGACACCCGCCTCGCGCTCCCGCCGGCCCGCTACGAGGTGACGGTGACGGAGACGGCGACGGAGGACTCGGCAGGGCCCCCCGGCTACCGCGTCGAGGTCACGGCCCGCACCCTCCTGCGGGACCTCGCGCTCTTCCCCGACCGGCTGGCCCCGTCGGCCGAGGTGGACGACATGCTCGTGACCCTGCTGCCCGGGGAGAGCACCGTGTTCATGATCACAGGTGCGGTCCTGCCGGACCCCGGGGCCCTGGGCTCGCGGCCCGTGCTGCGCTGTGTGAACGACTTCGTCAGCCGGTAGGGGTGGCGCGCCCCTGGCGATCCGTGGCGCGCCCCTGGCGAATCGGCTGTGTGGGTGCGGCGAATTTCCGTCAATTCGGATTGCCGGCCGCCGCGCCCACAACCCCACCAGGGCATGTGACTATGCCTCCTGGCTGTGCTGACGCACCCTCAAACGGTCAATAAAATAAGACAACATCGAGCCACTGTTCGGCCGATCGAGGGAGAGCCCCGGATAGGGTCATGTGCCAACGCGAACCCGCGCGCCAAGCCCGGATGGTGGAATGCAGACACGGCGAGCTTAAACCTCGCTGCCCCTCGGGGGCGTGCCGGTTCAAGTCCGGCTCCGGGCACCACCGCGCACGTGGTCTGACCTGCGTATACGGCCGATTCCGTACGTCTGCCCTCCGGGTGACCGGGCGCACCGTGGGCGCGGGCGACGGGAGCCCGTTCGTCATGGGCGCGGACGGCGCCGAGGTGCCCCCGTGACGACGTCCGGCCCTGCGCCTTTGCATCGCGTGTGACCTCCCGGCCGGCGTCGTCACCGCGCACCCGCCCGACGATGCGGGCAACGACGGGAGCGGGGTGCGGGCTGACCGGTGGCGGGTTGGCCGGCGCGTCGCCCGCCGTGACGTTTGACCGGGGCGGCCGTGGCGCATCGTACAACCGAATCCAGGTCAACATCCGCGTCCTGGTGATCAGCTTCCAAGGAGTTCCCCATGACAGCAACTGCCTTCGCGCTGACAGGAGTTCATCCGAGCGAGGTGTCGGTGACGTGCCGGGCCCCCGGCTCCGGGCATTTCGGCACCGGGGCCGAGGAGCCGGAGACGACCGCCCGGCGGCTCTCCGGCCATGAGGGACCGGCCCCGGCGGACGGTGTGTGATGGCGACCCCGCTCACCGCTGACGCGCTGCTGAAGGCCCTGCGTGCCGAGGGTGTGACGGTGGTGCAGGTCGGGGACTGGCGCACCCACAACCGTAACCACAAAGGCGCCTGGGGTCCCGTGCACGGATCGATCGTCCATCACACGGTGACGTCCGGGACTGCGGCCACGGTCGCGATGGTCCGGGACGGTTACGCCGATCTGCCGGGTCCGTTGTGCCACGGGATGATCGCGAAGGACGGGCGGGTGCACCTGGTCGGGTACGGCCGCGCCAACCATGCCGGCGGCGGCTGCCCGGTCGTCCTGGAGCAGGTCATCGCCGAGTCCTACGGCGCCCGTCCTTCCCCGCCCACCCGCGGCAACAGCGACGGCACGGATGGCAACGCGCGCTTCTACGGGTGGGAGTGCGAGAACCTCGGCGACGGAAAGGACCCGTGGCCGGAGGTCCAGTACGACGCGATCGTGCGCACCCAGGCCGCGCTGATCCGGGCCCACCGCGCCAAGGGCGATGAGTGGGGCACCGAGGCCAAGTCGTCGATCGGGCACCTGGAGTGGTCGAACGACAAGATCGACCCACGCGGATTCACCATGCCGGCCCTGCGCGCGGACGTCGCGGAGCGGCTGCGGCACCCGGCGAGCTGGAACCCCACGGAGGACGACATGCCCGAACGAGCCAATCCCACGGTCAAGAAGACGACTGCCCGCTCGTCCGGCGAGTGGCTGACCGTGCCGCTCTCCGGTCCGCTGGTCACCGGCGCCGCGCACTACTCCGGCACCGTGACTCTGCGCCTGGCCGGCGTCAGGGCCGGGGCGACGGTGCAGCTGCGGTTCTACGAGACCAAGGGCGGCAAGCGCCACAAGACCGGCCAGATCGTCGAGCGCGCCGGCACGGACGGGGACACCTTCGTGGACGTGAGCAACGCCGGCGGGCACGCTGATGACGGCGCCGCCCTGGGCGTCGAGTACGCGGTGTTCGGCGACGAGGGGACGCACGATCTGCTGTCCGGCCAGGCCCAGCTCCTCTACTGGAAGTGAGGTCGGGCTGACGCGCCTTGTCACCCATCGAGGAAGCGGCCGATCCGGGATCTGTTCGCCCGGCACCGCCCGTACCGGCTGACGCCGAGCGTGCACGGTGCCCGACCGCCGAGACGCACGGACAGGGTCACCCGGCGAGCGAACGCACGACGGTGCCGGGCGAAGGGGGAACAGGCATGGCAGGAACAGGCATGGCAACAGGGCAGGGCCCGTGGTCCGGCAATGCCCCCGCGCAGGGTCGGAACGGTGCTCGGCGAGCGTGACCTGTACGACGACGTCCGGATCACTCCGTCACGGGCAGGCACTCGGCGAGCAGGCCGACGACGTCTTGCCGGGCTCGCTGCGCAAGCCGCGGGTGGTATCCGACGCCGGGGCGCACGGTGTGGTCGACCGATGGGTGGTGGAAGGCGTGCAAGGCCCGTAGACCACGAGGCGCCGGACTTCTACGTTGTCCCTGAACAGCGCAATCGCGGTCTGGGCAGGGCCCTGCTCGACGAGGCCACCGGCTACGCGCGCGCTCACGGCCTGGATACGTTGATCGTGTGGCCGTCCGAGCGCAGTGCGCCGCTGTACCGGCGCTGCGGATTCGACGGACCGGACGAACTCCTCGAACAGCCCGTCGCGCCCAGCTGAGCGAAGGGCCGGTGCGCCCGTCCTCGTCACGCCGTCCCGTGCGGGGCCTCCCCGCCCGTCGCGGCACGGGTGTCAGGTGCGGGGCGGTCCGCGGTGCGGTGGGTGAGGGCGCAGACCGCGGCGCCCAGTGCGAAGCCGTAGACGGAGACCAGGCCGTGGCCGTTGGACTGGGTGAACCAGACCGCGAGGCCGAGTGCGGGGACGGCGGCGGCGAGCAGGGTCTCCTTGAGGTGCTCCCGGTCGTTGCGGCGGCCGGTGCGCAGGGTGTGCAGGAGCAGGGCCGCGGACAGCGTTGCCGCGAGGAAGTACGTGGCACCGGAGCTTCCGGCGAAGTTGCGGGGGTCGGTGCTGTGGCCGTTCTCGCCGAACAGGGCGTCGATCTGCTGGGGCAGCAGGATGCCGGCGAGGAACAGGCCCAGCGTGAGGGGTGCGCCCCAGAACCAGTTGGCCAGGGCGGCGATGACGGCGAGGGTCGCGATGTTCCACGCCCCGCCGAACAGGCCGCCGTTCTGCATGAAGGTCGAGGTGAGGACCCGCCACCAGCCGGACCTGGCGGGGTCGCTGTCGAGGGCGTCCATCGCGCCGGACCAGCAGGCCTGGGTGATCACCCCGGCCAGGGCGACCGCGGTCAGCCCCACCGCCGCCCACGGGACGCGGCGGCCCCGCAGGGTCTCCTGGCCGAGCAGGGCCAGTCCACCGTTGAGCATCAACACCATCAGTACCGCCGTGGTCACGTTGAACAGCAGTCCGCCCATCGCCACCACCCCCCTTCTAACGCTGTTTGAATCCCGGTGGTGACGACAGTAGGCGAACGTCGGCGAATTTTCAAACATTGTTTGAAAGTCGGTTACAGTGGGTCCCATGAAGCTGAGCAAAGACCGGATCATCGACGCCGGCATGGCGGTGTTCGCCGAGGCCGGCTACCACGGCCTGTCCATGCGGCAGGTGGCGAAGCGGCTCGATGCGCAGGCCGGCAGCATGTACTACCACGTGCCCAACAAGGCCGCCCTGCTCCAGCTGATGGCCGACAGACTGGCGCAACAGGCGTACGACGCGGGCACCGAGGCGCTGGCCGGGCTGCCGGAAGGGGCGGGCTGGCCGGAGCAGGTCGAGGCCCAGGCCGTCGCGCTCCGGCAGAGCCTGCTGAAACATCCGGGCGGCGCCGTCATGTTCGCCGACAGCCCGAAGGTGCTCAGTACCGGGGCGCTGTCCCTCATGGAGCGGCTGCTGCTGACCCTCAAGGACGGCGGCATCCACGACGAGCACCTCGGTGTCGCCGGCGACGCGGTGTTCAGCCACATCACCGGGTTCGTACTCCAGGAACAGAGCGAGCCGCCCGTTCTCGACGTCAGCGCCGAGGACGTCGCCGAACTCCGGCGGCGCTTCCCGATGACGCTGGCCGCAGCGGCCTCCCACGAACAGGACGAGATCTTCGCCCGCGGCGTGCGCCTCCTCTGCGCCGGGATCCGGGCGCTCGGAGAGGAAGGGCACGCCTGATCGGCGGGACGGCATCAGGCCGACCGGCTGGTGACCGGGGGAGTATGGGTCCGCCTGCGTACCTGCGTACCTGCGTACCTGCGTACCTGCGTACCTGCGTACCTGCGTACGTACCTGCGGGCCTGCGTGCCTACGGTCCGTCGGCGCCGTGCTGAGACCCTGTCCGGGAAATAGAAGCGAGCAATGCAGCCGGGCGGCCACTCCAAGCAACATCAATTACGTTCTCCACTGCTCGCTGACCCCTTTTGTCCGCCGGGTCGGTCCTTTGGTCGGCAGCGTCTCCGAATTGGAACCTGAATTGGGCCCACGGGCCCGTGCCGTAACAGGCGCACCTCTCATAACCTCCCTGCCCTGAGGGTCATACGGGGAGGACGAGAACATGCCGCGGACGAGGTATCGGGATCCCATGCCCAGAAGCAGACGGGGTGACCGGGGGGCGACCGCGTTCGAGTATCTCGGCACGATCTTGGTCGTCGTCGCCCTCATCGGCGGTGTGGCGGCGGCCGGTGTCGGCGGGCAGATCGGCCACCGGATCCACTGCCTCGTCGCCTCGATCGGCGGTGGCAACGGCGGGTGCGACTCCGGCAAGGGCGGCGAGGCGGGCGCCGATCCCAACGCCGAATTCGAGCCCATCACCTGCGCGACGGTCACGAAGTCCGGTACTCAGGGCGGCAAGGTGGGCGTTTCCTTCGAGACGCTCGGTATCGAATTCGGCGGCGAATTCGGCTTCGAGGAGACGACGTCCAAGGCCAAGACGGACGTCAACAAAGACGGAAAGATCGACGACAAGGACGAACAGGTCTCGCTCACCTTCACGGACGCCGCGTCGGTGAAGGGAACGGAAAAGCCGAAAGCCCGGGTCAAGATCGGCGACGTGGGCAAGGACAAGGTCGAGATCGGTGCCGGGCTCTCGGTCACCACGGGCGACACCTGGGTGTTTGACAGCCAGAAGGAAGCCGATCAGTTCCGCAAGGACCTCGAGGAGTACAAGAAGCTCAGCCGGCTGAACAAGCTCTCCAACCTCAGCCCGGTCGTGGGCGGCGCCACTGAGGTGGCCAAGTGGTTCGGCAAGGGGCCGAAGGCCAAGGAGAGCCGCCTCAAGAAGAACATCGAGGACAGGCTCGGCAACAAGCACATCACCACCCAGAAGCTGAGCCTGGAGGTCGCCGCGCAGGCCGGGTTCCAGTTCGGGTCGGGGATGAACGCCCCGGACACCACCAACCCGGACGGCACGACGACCCCGGCGCCCAAGCCCGGTGCCACCGCCGAGGCGGGCGTCAAGATCTCCGAGTCCCAGGAGGTCACCCTGACGCAGAACCACATCAACAACACCGACGCGTACACCTACCAGGCCAAGGCCACCGGTGGCGCGTATGCCAAGGGCGAGGCCGGGCCCGCCAAGGCCGGTGCCGAGGCGAACGGCTCGGCGGCGGGCGCCATCACCGTCACGGTCGACAGCAGGACCGGCAAGCTGAAGAGCATCACGATGACCCGGACCCTTGAGGGGAAGGCGGACGCCAACGCCGGTCTCAACGGTGACGTCAACGGCAACAAGAAGGGCGGCGGGACGACCTCCCAGGTCGTCACGACCACCGTGCCGCTCGACGACAAGAGCCTCTCCAAGGAGGAGTCCGACCGGATCAAGGCCCAGATGTTCTCCGGGCAGGGCATGAACAGTGCGTTCAACTACCTGTTCACCGGCACACCCGTCCCGACCGAGGACCCCGGCACCGACGACCCGTTCGGCCACTACGCGTTCCAGCACGGACAGGTCAGCAAGCAGGAGTACGACGGCTCCTCCTCGTCCGAGGAGATCGGCCTCGACGTGAACCTGGAGGTGGCGGGTATCAACGGCGCCTACACCACCTCCGAGAGCGAGAAGAACCTGCAGAAGGCCGAGTTCCTGGGGGCTCCCGCCAACGGGCAGCGCTCCTTCGTTCCGTACAGCTACTGTGCGAACTGATCGACCAGCACTAGGAGACGTGATCATGACCTACCGCTCCCTCCGCCGGACGGTGCAGGCCGTCGCCGTCACGACCGCTGTCCTCACCGCCGGACTCACGCTCGGCGGCTGCGGCTCCGACAAGGACGACGCACCGGCCGCGCCCAGCGGCTGGAAGGAGCTGTCGGGGCCGACCGTGTCACTCTCCTACCCGGCCGGTCTCACCGAGCAGAGCAAGGCGGAGCGCGGCAAGCTCAACGATGCCGCCGCACTGCGCAGCGAGGGGGACCGGCCCACGGTCAAGGTCTCGATCCAGAGCGGCTTCGCCAACGCCTCCAACGCGGACGACGCGGCCTCCGTCGGCCGCGCCCTGCTCATGGCGACCACCGAGGTGAAGGACACCAAGGACGCCGGTATCCCGGGCGCGAAGGGCGCGAAGCGCATCGACTTCAGCTACACCGGTACGGGTGTGCCGCAGTCGCCCCCGAAGGGCGCCAAGGTCAACGGCGTGGTCATCACGGGCGTCGACTCCAAGGGCAAGATCTACTCCGTGCGCATCGACGCCCAGGCGGGCAAGCTCAGCGACGCCGACCGGACGAAGATCGTCGACAGCATCGAGGTGAAGTAGTGCCCGAGCGCCGGCCGACGACGAAATGGCAGCCGAATGTCCCGATCTGACGCACATCGCGGGTACGCTCCCGCCGCCTCGGGCGGCAGGCCGCGGCTGATCGACCTGATGCTGCCCTGGGCCGCGGGCATCCTGGTGACCCTGGTCGCGGAGCTGGCCGTCGCGGTGGTCGTCTGGGACTGGGTGGCGGGCGACGACCCGTCGAAGGTGGCCTCGCCGGCCCGTACGATCCTGTTCCTGCATCTGCCGTCCGCCATCTGCATCGCGCTCGGCACCTGGGCCGCGGCGGCCCTGCACCGCTCACCGTCCCGGGACTCGCGCGTCAGGCACGCCCTGGCCGCGTTCGCGCCCGCCGTCGCTCTGCAGCTGGTGATCTACGTGTCCCAGGGGTCCGACCTCACGGTCGTCACCTTCCTGGTCCAGTTCGTGGTTCTGCCGGCCGGCTGTGCGGTGGGCTTCCTCGCCGACCGGCTGCGCAACGGCTAGCGGGACCAGGGACCAAGGCATCGAAGGATCAAGGATTCCATGAACACCTCGTACGTACTCATAGCTGTGGTCGCCCTGGCGGCACTGAGGTCGCTGGGACGGACCGCACAGCAGCTGCGTGGGGCGCGCTCAGGCGTCTCCGCGCCGGCGCGCTGCATCCGGGCGTACGAGCGCGACACGGCGACCGGCTCATCGGGCGACCGGCGGGCCCGGCACGTCTTCGCGTTCACCGCGCAGAACGGGGAGTGGGTCGAGTTCCAGGACGGCGGCAACAAGCGCTTCATCGAGGGCGCACGGGTCACGGTGCGCTACGACCCCGCCGACCCGAAGCGGACCGCGACCCTGGCCGGCAGCCCGCGTGCGGCCCTGGCCGAGGGGGCCGTCGGCCTGGTCCTGATGGCGCTCGTGCTGGTGATGTTCCTGACCGACTTCCCGGAGAACCTCTTCTCCTGACCGTCCGCGCTGTGCGGTGTACCTCTCTGGACGTATGCCAACTACCTCTGCGGAGCGATGTGTTGGGCGGGGCGCGCCGCCTAGGTTCCGGACCCATGAACAGACGTAGCCGCGCCTCCTCCGCACTCCCCGCACTGCCCGTGCTTGCCCTGGCCCTCACGCTTCTCACCGCCGGGGCGGCCTCGGCGGCCCCGGTCCCCGCCCCCGGGGTCTCCGCCGCCGCCGGCGCCACGGCCGCGGAGTCCGGGATCGAACTTCCGCGCCCCGCAGGCCCGTACGCGGTCGGCGTACAGACCCTGCATCTGACCGACCACACCCGCCGCGACCCGTGGGTGCCCTCGGCGGACAGAGAGCTGATGGTGTCGGTGCACTACCCGGCCCGTGCCGGGCGAGGTGCTCCGGCGCCCTATATGACGGACGAGGAGGCAGGGCTCCTGCTGGAGGCCCGGGGCCTCGGCGGCGTCGTTCCCGCCGCGACCGTCGGCGCCACGCGCACCCATGCCCGCCAGGACGCCGGGCCGGCGGCCGGCCGCTTCCCGCTGCTGTTGCTCTCGCCGGGCTTCTCGATGCCGCGTGCCACCTTGACCTCCCTCGCGGACGACCTGGCGAGCCGCGGCTATGTCGTCGCCGCCGTCGACCACGCGTACGAGTCCGTCGGCACGGCCTTTCCCGGCGGACGGGTGCTCACCTGCCTCGCCTGCGAACAGGTCACCGACGACGAGGAGCAGGCGCGTGCGGTGGTGGGCCGCGCGGACGATCTCTCGTTCGTCATCGACCGGCTGACCGGTCGGAACGGGCCGGCCGTGACCGTGCGGGGGCGGCCGGGCCTTCCGTACGCGCACATGATCGACCCGAAGCGCATCGGCGCGGCGGGGCATTCGATCGGAGGCGCGAGCGCGGCCGCGCTGATGGCGAGGGACGAGCGGGTACGGGCCGGCGTGAATCTGGACGGCGACTTCTTCGCCCCGCTCCCCGCCGGGGGCCTGGGCGGCCGGCCGTTCATGATGATGGGCGCCGAGTCCACGCACGCCCCCACCGCCGGGGCGAGCGACTGGCCGGCGGCCTGGGCGCTCCTGGACGGCTGGAAGCGCTGGCTGACGGTCTCGGGGGCCGAGCACTTCTCCTTCACCGACCTGCCGGTCCTGGCCGACCAGCTGGGCCTGGCCGATCCTGCGGCTCCGCTCACCGGGCAGCGGAGCTGGCAGCTCACGCGTGACTATGTGGCCGCGTTCTTCGACGTGCATCTGAGGGGTGCTTCCGATCCGCTGCTCGACGGCCCGGCAGCGGACCGCCCGGAGATCACGTTCCAGCAGCCGTGAGCCGTGATCCGGGCGTGGGTTGACCGGCCGGAGCGGTCCCGTGGCGCCCTGAGGCTCTCCGTCGGGCCACAGGGCGCCCACCGGCTCCCGGCTCCCGGAGCCGCTATCCGTGCCGGCCGACCTCGTAGCCGCCCGCGGGCTGCCGGGTGATGACGTTCAGCCGGTTGAAGGCGTTGATGATGGCGATGACGCACACCAGGGCGGCGAGCTGCTCCTCGTCGTAGTGCTTGGCGGCGTTGGCCCAGACCTCGTCCGGGACACCGCCCGCCGCGTCGGCGATGCGGGTGCCCTGCTCGGCCAGCTCCAGTGCGGCGCGCTCGGCCTCGGTGAAGACGGTGGCCTCCCGCCAGGCCGCGACCAGGTTGAGGCGCAGCTCGCTCTCCCCGGCGTGTGCGGCCTCCTTGGTGTGCATGTCGATACAGCCCGCGCAGCCGTTGATCTGGCTGGCGCGGAGCTTCACCAGCTCCTGCGTCGCCATCGGCAGCGCCGAGTCGGCGAGGGTGTTGCCCGCGGCGATGACGTGTTTGAGGGCCTTGGCCGCGACCGGGCTGTCGAAGGGGTTCAGACGGGCGTTCATGATGCGCTCCCTTGCGGTCTCTGTTCGGTGCCTCTGCCTCTTCGACGGATCGGCCCGGCGAGATGTAACACCACCAAATGTGACGTACGTCTCAGGATCCCGCTCGCGGTGCGGGTCCGTCGGCCTCGTCCATCACCTCGTCCAGGGCCTCGCGGGCCAAGGGGGCGAAACGCCGCTGCGCGGTCTCCACGAGGAGGCCCGTCTCCGCCGAGGCGGAGCGATAGTGCTCCTTCTGCTCTTCGCTCAGTGGCCCCTTGCCCAGCTCCATCAGGTATTCCACCGGCGGATGGATGTGCCGGTCGATGGCCTCCGCCCAGGCGGACGCGGCCCGCGCCACCGGGGCGGGGCCTTCGAGCTGAACCCGGTTGGCGGCCTGCCGGGTGGTCCGTGCGGCGTCGATGGCGAGGCCGCGCCTGGTGTCGTAGCGCTGCTGGTCGTAGGGGTCCAGCGTCAGCCTGGCCAGTTGCCAGACCGCTCCCTGTGCTTCGTGCCCGGCGTCCATGAGGGCCTGGTAGGCGGCCTGTCTGCTGTCCCGGCGCCACTTGCGGTGCTCGACTCGCAGATCGCGCCGCCGGGTTCGGTCGTCGGCCGCCTCCTGGCGTATCTGCTGCCGTTGCAGGGACTCGTCCTTGCGCCGTTCGGTCCGGGCGGTCACCAGCGCCGTCAGCCCGCTGCCGAGCAGGGTGCCGCCGACCGCGATGCCTGTGGTCATCCAGGTGCTCTCCATGGGGAGAGATTGTGCGGCAGGGCGCGAGCGGACCGGGAGCAGGGCCGAACTCCGCTTCTCGGCCGCCCCGTTGGGGCCCCTCGGCCGGGCATCGGGCCGCGGTAGCCTCGCTCCATGTCCGGGACATCCGTAGCGCGCTTCTACGACGAACTGGCCGACGACTACCACCTGATCTACCCGGACTGGGACGCGTGCACGGCAACGGCGCCCCGCGCACGCATGTGAATAAGCCGTTGGAGAGGGACCGGGCGCCCTGCCAGGTTGGGCTCATGATCGGAACAGGCCACAAGAAGGACCTTCACCTCTATCTGCAGGACGCGCGCGACACCTTCCTGTGGAAGCTGGAAGGGGCGTCCGAGTACGACATCCGGCGCCCCCTGACCCCGACCGGCACCAACCTGCTGGGGCTGGTCAAGCACGTGACCGGAGCCGAGGCGTTCTACTTCGGCGCCGCCTTCGGCCGGCCCGTCGACGCGCCGGAGCTCTGGATCGCGGGTGACGCCGAGCCGAACGCGGACCTGTGGGCCACCGCCGACGAGACGCGCGCTGCGATCGTCGCCCAGTACCGCCGGGTGTGGGCCCACTCCGACACGACGATCGACTCGCTGGAGCTCGACGCCGTCGGCCGCCTGCCCGGGGAGGCGGGGACGGAGCTGACCCTTCACCGGATCCTTGTCCACATGGTCGCCGAGACCCAGCGGCACGCCGGGCACGCCGACATCGTCCGGGAACTGATCGACGGGACCACGGGCCTGCGGATCGGGAGCGACAACATGGCCTCCGGCGACGCGGAGTGGTGGGCGGGCCACCGGGACCGGGTGGAGCGCGCGGCCCGGGACGCCCCGGACGGCTCCGGTTCGCCGGTTCGCTGAACCGTCGGAGGAGCCGCCCGCCCGGTACGCCCCGGCCTGTCCGGCCCGCGGGGCCGCTGTCACCGGCACCGGGTGCCGGGACACCGTCAAACGGCACCCGCCGGACCCGGAGCGGCCGGAGCGGTCTCAGAGGCAGCGGCGCGGGCGTGGGGCAGACGGCGTACGGCGCGGGAGGCCAGGGGGAGGATGGCCGCGGCGGCGGACACGACGCCCGCCGCCGCGGCGACGTGGAAGGCACCGCAGGCCTCGGCCAGCGGGCCGACCGACAGCTGGCCTACCGGGATCGCGACGTAGGAGAGCAGGTCGTCGTACGAAGCGACGCGCGAGAGCACCTGGGGCGGGACGTGCTCCTGCAGCGAGGTGTCCCAGGAGACCGCGGTGACGGCGGAGCCCAGCCCGGCGACGAACGCGGCGGCGAGCAGCCACGGGGCGGGCAGACGCGCACCGATGGCGAGCAGGGGGAGCGCGGCGAGTGCGCTCGTCAGTTGTCCCAGGCGCAGCAGGTGCCGGACCACCAGCCGGTACATCAGCAGACTCGACACCAGCAGCCCGATCCCGCGGGCGCTGAGCACGAAGCCCCACGTCGCCTCGCCGCTGATCTGCCGGGTGAGCTGGGGGCCGAGAATCTGCCAGGTGCCCGTCTGGGCCAGATTCATCAGGCAGAAGGACAGCGTGCCGACCCACACCCAGCGGATCGCACGGAGCTCCGTCCACCCGTCGCGGATGTCGGTCAGCACGGTGGTGGCGGCGGCCTTGCGCGGGGGCGCGCTCGTATCGCCGGCCACCGCGTTCTCGCCGGGGAACGTGAGCCGCGCGAGGAAGGCTGCCGCGAGCAGGTAGGTGAACGCGTCGAAGGCGATGGCGGGGCCGCTGCCGACCGCCACCACGAGCACGCCCGACAGGCTCGGCCCGAGAATCTTCGTGGCGTTGCGGGCCGTTCCCAGCAGCGAGTTCGCCTGCTGGAGCCGGGACCTGTCGACGAGCTGCGGCAGGACTCCGCGCAGGGCTGGGGTGGTGAACGCGGCCAGTGCGCCGTTGAGGAACTCCAGTACGGCAACCGGGAACAGCGAGTAGTGGCCGGTCAGCAGGAGCGTCGCGACACCGCCCTGGGTGAGCGCCGAGCCCAGGTGGGCGGCGACCAGCACGTTCCGGCGTGAGGAGCGGTCGGCGACGGCCCCGCCCACCAGGAGCAGCGCCAGCAGCGGCAGCATGTGGACGGCCAGGACTACACCGAGGTCATGGGCGCTGCCGGAGGCGTCCAGGACCGCGAAGGCCAGCGCGACCGGGGCCATCGAACTGCCGAGCAGCGACACCAGACGGCCGGCGTAGAACGCGCGGAACCGCGGCTGCCCGAGAAGAGGCGGCTGTTTGAGGAGAGGTGGCTGTGTGGGAGGAGGGGGCTGCTTGGGAAGAGGGGGAAGCGGATGCACCGGGCGGATTCTGCGAAGGTCCGCCCGGTGCGCGCTAACGTTTCGGCAGGAGGCGAAAGATGGTGCTGCTGCGGCTGAGCTCGATGGCCCTGTCCCGGTCCAGGTTCGCGCTGTCGCCGCTGGCCGAGACGCTGGGGTCGATGAGCGTGCTGATCAAACCGTGCTCCGACCCCTGGCTCACTCCCTGGTACACCCGTCACCGCGACGCCTTTCTCGCCGTCCTTGACGCCGACCCCTTCGCCAAGGGGCTGGTCGAGCTGATCTGCTCGACCAAGTACCTGCCCGGCTTCGTCACCCTCCCGCCGTCCGGCGGCATGCGCACCGCCTTCGCCGACGAGCTGGAGCCGGTGGCCGCCGCCCCCGACGCGGCCGTGCGCGCCGACCTGGAGGCAGCGGTGGCGCACAGCTGGCAGCGGCACGACCTGGAGTGGCTGACCGGGCACGGATGGGGAGCCCGGACAGCCGGCTTGTTCCGGTACACGTGGGAGACGCACGTCCTTCCGGACTGGCCGCGCCGCCGGGCACTGCTGGAACGGGACGTCAGCCACCGGGCGGGGCTGCTGGCCGCCTACGGCTGGCCCCGGGCCCTCCAGCAGATGAACCGCCGCAGCGCCTGGGTCGGGGCTGACGCGATCCGCTTCAGCCACCAGCCCGGACCGGACCGCGTCGTCGGCGAGGACGGCATGCTGTTCGTACCGGTCTGTGTGACGAGCGGCACCTGGCTCTCCGAGGAGCCGCCGGCCCGCTACGCCCTGGTCTACCCGGCCCGCGGGTCCGCTGCCGCCGCCACCGGGCGGCCGGAGCCCGCCCACGCACTGGAACGGCTGATCGGCACCGGCCGCGCCGCCGTGCTCCACGAGCTGGAACGCCCCGCCACCAGCACCGAACTCGCCCACCACTTCGGCCAGTCGCTCGGCACGGTCGGAGGGCACCTGGCCGTCCTGCGCGAGGCCGGCCTGATCGCCGGTACGAGAGTCGGCCGGCGTGTCGTCTACCGGCGTACCGGGGCCGGCGATCTCCTCGTCGGACCGCGCCCGGTCTGAGCAGGGAACGAGGCGCCGCCGGGGCCGGGCCCGGCGGGCGATCGCGGAAAGATCCTCCCCTGGCACTAGAGAGTTTGTTTTGCCTACCCATTACTCTTGTTCCAAGGCCACGCTGGGTGGCCATGGAGGAGTGAGATGAGGAGCAGCAACCCGGTCTTCTCGCGACGGGGCTTCAGCCGCGACAACGGTTACGCGAACTTCAACGCGGCGCCGCAGGCCGGGGCCCCCGTGGCGGGTGCCAACCCGTACGCCACCAACCCATACGCCCAGCCGGACGCCCAGTACGGTGCCCCGCAGGCGCCTGCGCGCCCGAGGGCGATGACGATCGACGACGTCGTCACCCGTACGGCGCTGACGCTGGGCACGGTCGTGGTCGGTGCAGCGCTCTCCTGGGCCCTGCTCCCGGTCGACGAGGCCAACCTCGGCAAGTCGTACGGAATCGCGATCGGCGCCGCGCTGATCGCCTTCGTGCTGTCGCTCGTCCAGTCGTTCAAGCGCAAGCCCGTTCCCGCGCTGATCATCGCGTACGCCGCCTTCGAGGGCGTGTTCCTCGGCGTCATCTCCAGTGCGGTCAGCACCTACATCTCGCCGGGTGTCGTGATGCAGGCGGTGATCGGCACCATGTGTGTCTTCGCCGGTGTGCTGTTTGCGTACAAGATGCGCTGGATCCGCGTCACCCGCCGTTTCTACGGCTTCGTGATGGCTGCCGCCATGGGCTTCATGCTCCTGATGGTGGTCAACCTGCTGTTCGCCGCCTTCGGCGGCGGTGACGGCCTCGGCTTCCGCAGCGGCGGTCTCGGCATCCTCTTCGGTGTCGTCGGCATCATCCTCGGCGCGTGCTTCCTGGCCCTGGACTTCAAGATGGTTGAGGATGGCATCGCCTACGGCGCCCCGCGCGAGGAGTCCTGGCTGGCGGCCTTCGGCCTCACCCTGACCCTGGTGTGGATCTACCTGGAGATGCTGCGCCTGCTCTCCATCCTGAGCGGCAACGACTAGACCTGGCGCCCGGATACATCAACGGCCCGCAGACTCCTTCGCAGGAGCCTGCGGGCCGTTTCCGTTGCGCGGGGAGGGGCTACAGAAGCTTGCGGGCTGCTCGTCGCAGGTCGTACTCGTGGATGAGCGCCTTCGCGTGTCCGTACGCGAGGTCGTGTTCGCTCCGCAGCCAGCTGACCTTCTCCTCGAAGCGGAGAGCGGGGCCGTCCTCGACGGTGCGGAGCCAGTCGGAGATCTCACGACCGGTGCAGTGCGGGATTCTGGAGAGCAGATTGCGATGGGTCTCTTCGGACAGGACTTGGGACATCGGCGCCTCCGACGCGTTGTGCGCGGTACTGGTCCTTCCCGACACCGTGCCTGAGCGTCGGCCCGTTGGCAACCATCCCGGCGGGGGCGCGTAGGGTCGCGGCGTGCTCGATACGACGCCTTTGATCATCGCCGTGGACCGATTCGCCGACCGGCTGCGCGCGGCCCCGCAGAGCAGGCTGCAGCGGGGGGCGGCCGCCGAGGGGCTGGCCGTGGCCAGGCAGCTGGCGGTGCGGGCCCAGCGCATCGAGGCACCCGACCGGGAGCCGAGGACCATGCCGGACGGCGGGATCTTCGCGATCGGCGACCAGCTCGCGGTCGCGGGGCGGGATCTGGCCGTGGCACTGGAAAAGGCCCCGTCGGCGGAGCTGGACGAGGCCGTGCGATGCGTCGAGGAGGCGAACGCCCGGGCGTTCGCCTAGGCGGTGAGCGCGCGCTGCGCGCGGTGTCCTGCGGCAGCGGCCGGCGAGGGCCGCTGTGTGGGGGGAGGGGCCGGACGACCGGTCAGCGGGCTAGAAGCTCGCGATGACGCGGTCGGCCAGTATGTAGACGTTGTCCCTGCCGCAGGAGAACGTCAGCGCGTACGCACCTGAGACACCGGAACCGCCCAGCAGCACCGGGTGTTCACCGGAGCGCAGCGACTCGGCGAGCTGCTCGGCCGTCTCGCGGTGACCGGGGGTCATACAGAGCGTGGTGCCGTCGGCGAAGACGTAGACGTCGAGAGTGCCGAGCGGGCCGGGGCGCACGTCGGAGAGTTCCGTACGGCTGTCGGCGAGCTCTTCCAGGCGGTTCACCGTACGCTCGTGGTCGGTGACAACGGGTGTCTGCACCGGCACGAAGTCGGGGTGTGAGGGGTGGCGGCGGCGGGCCGCGGCCAGCTCGGGGGAGTCCTCGGCGAACTCGGCCGTCTCGGGGAACTCGGTGATGTCGGCCAGCTCCGTCAGCTCCTCCAGCGCCTCGGCGGCATCGAGGTCCATCGCCTCCAGGCCGACGAAATCGGCCTGGCGCGGCATGAAGAACGGGGCGTCCTCGCCGAGTCCGGCCAGACCGCCCAGCAGGGACGGTGCGTCGGCGGCGTCACGGGCTTCCTGCGAGGCCCAGAAGGCCCGGGCCTCGGCGAGCTCGCGCTCCCGTTCCTCGGCCAGCGCCTCGGCGACCGCCGCGCGTATCTCGGCGGCGGGGGTGGCGTCGTTCCGGCTCTGGGCCGGGACGGCGGCGGTACGGGCGTGGCCGTCGGCCAGCTCCCTTCGAAGGGCCGATACCTGCTTACGCAGCCCGTGAGCGGCGTGCAGAGCAGCGGCGCCCACGGCCGTGGCAGCGGCGGTGGTCAGCAACAGGGCAAGAGGCATGGCGCTCACTGACATACTCCCGATTTCAATCGATCCCCCGACTTCCTACATCAGCTTGACCTCTACCGGCACCATGTGTCAGTGCATTACGTCACGAATTGGACAGGTCTTTGTGCCTGAGGTTTAGCCCTGATGCGGGTGTGACCTGCGGGGATACCTCTCCCTCAGGAGATAGGTCACATCCTGGGGGAGATTCGGTCACGGTCGGGGCTCGGAACCGGCCACGCGGCCCGGTCCGGAGGGCCCGAAAGGCCGAAGGGCCGGGGCATCCCGGCCCCGGCCCCGGTCTCTGTCTCAGCTCAGCTCAGCCGCTCGATGACCATCGCCATGCCCTGGCCGCCGCCCACGCACATCGTCTCCAGACCGAACTGCTTGTCGTGGAACTGCAGGCTGTTGATCAGGGTGCCGGTGATCCGGGCGCCGGTCATGCCGAAGGGGTGGCCGACGGCGATGGCGCCGCCGTTGACGTTGACCTTGTCCAGCGGCAGGCCGAGGTCGCGGTAGGACGGGATCACCTGGGCGGCGAAGGCCTCGTTGATCTCGGCCAGGTCGATGTCGCCGACGCTCAGGCCGGCCCGCTTCAGCGCCTGCTTGCTCGCCTCGACCGGTCCGTAGCCCATGATCTCGGGGGAGAGACCGGAGACGCCGGTGGAGACGATCCGGGCCAGCGGGGTCAGGCCCAGCTCGCGCGCCTTGGTGTCGGACATGATCACGAGGGCCGCGGCGCCGTCGTTGAGCGGGCAGCAGTTGCCCGCGGTGACCAGGCCGTCAGGACGGAAGACGGGCTTCAGGCCCTGCACGCCCTCCAGGGTGACGCCCGCACGCGGGCCGTCGTCCTTGGAGACGACCGTGCCGTCCGGCGTCGTCACCGGGGTGATCTCGCGCTCCCAGAAGCCGTTCTTGAGGGCTTCCTCGGCGAGGTTCTGCGACCGCACGCCGAACTCGTCCATGTCCTGACGGGTGACGCCCTTGGTCCGGGCCAGGTTCTCCGCGGTCTGCCCCATCGAGATGTACGCGTCCGGCACCAGGCCGTCCTCGCGCGGGTCGTGCCAGCTCGCGCCCGACTCCTCGGCGCGGGCGGCGGTGCGGGCCTCGGCGTCGGCGAAGAGCGGGTTGTGGGTGTCGGGCCAGCTGTCGGAGTTGCCCTTGGCGAACCGGGACACCATCTCGACACCGGCCGAGATGAACACGTCGCCCTCGCCGGCCTTGATGGCGTGCAGCGCCATGCGGCTGGTCTGCAGGGAGGACGAGCAGTAGCGGGTGACCGTACAGCCGGGAAGGTGGTCCATCCCCATCTGCACGGCGATGATGCGGCCCAGGTTGTTGCCCTGCTCGCCGCCGGGGAGGCCGCAGCCCAGCATCAGGTCGTCGATGTCCTTGGGGTCCAGCTCGGGGACCTTGGCCAGCGCGGTCTGGATGATCGTGGCGGTCAGGTCGTCCGACCGCAGGTCCTTGAGCGAGCCTTTGAAGGCCCGGCCGATCGGGGAACGGGCAGCTGAGACGATCACGGCTTCGGGCATCACGCGGCTCCATGAGGGCTGGAAGGCTGTCGGGCTGGACTGCTCTGGAAGTTACCCGGACGTACTGCTGAGGTCACCCGACAGGGCATGTGATGCGGGCCTCTTTTCTAAGCAACCGCTCAGTCCGTCGGTTCGGGGGCCCGGAGGCCCGTCGGTTCGGGGCGCGGAAGCCCGCGGGCTTAAGGGCTGTCCCGAAGGGCGCCGGTTCGACCCGTCCGGACGCCCGTCGGTTCGGGCGGCCCGGAGGCTCATCGGCTCAGGCGGTCCGGGGCGAGGTACCGGTATCGGTGCCCGGACGCCGGTCCACCCGCGTCGAACCGCCCGCCTCCCCGGGCGCTTCTCCGTGCGCCCCCGGACGCGGGTGCGGATGCGGCTCGGTGGCGGCGGGCAGACGCCGCCGCCTGCGGTGCTTGAGGAGCGCCCAGGGCGCCCGCGCCCCGGTGACCTCCGTACCGGCCTCCCTGGCCGCCTGGGAGGCCGCCTTGGCCACCGGCAGCATGTCCTCGCGCCGGGCGCCGTCCAGATGATCGGACTCCGGCCACAGCCCCAGCACCGCGCAGAGCGTCGGCAGCATCGCCATCGCCGCGGTCGCGTAGCCCTCCGCCGAGGGGTGGTAGTTGTCCGGGCCGAACAGCTCCCGCGGGTTCGCCTCGAACTCCGGGCCCAGCAGATCGCCCAGCGACACCGTGCGCCCGCCCTGCTCGACCGAACCGATCGTCTGCGCCGCCGCCAGCTGCCGGCTCACCCGCCGGGCCAGCCACCGCAGCGGCTGGTAGACCGGCTCGATCGTGCCCAGGTCGGGACAGGTACCGACCACCACCTCGGCCCCCGCGGTGCGCAGCCTGCGCACCGCCGTGGTCAGACAGCGCACCGACTGGGTCGCCGGAATCCGGTGCGTCACATCGTTCGCCCCGATCATGATCACGCAGACGTCCGGAGCCCCGGACGGGTCCGCCAGCAGCAGCGAGACCTGCCGCTCCAGATCGTCCGACCTGGCCCCCGGCTGCGCGGCGTTGCGCAGATCCACCGGCCGCTCCGAGACGGCCGCAAGACCCGAGGCCAGCAGTGCCCCCGGAGTCTGTCCGGCCCGGCGCACCCCCTGCCCGGCCGCCGTCGAGTCCCCCAGCAGTCCCAGCCGCAACGGGTCCGACGGTCCGGCGAACGCCACCCCGTACCGTCCGTCCGCGCTCGGCGGGACCGGTGCGACACCACCGCCCACCAGCCGCTTCGCCAGTTGGACCTCCGCCAGCAGGACGCCCACCGCCGCGGCGCCCAGCAGCCCGACGCTGCCGCCGCCGTAGGCCGCGCCCGCTGCGATCCGCCGTGCCACCCTTGCCCTCGACACAGTCCGGTCCACCTCCTCGTCGCCTTGCGGCCTCACCCGCGATCGCCTGCGGCGTCGCGGGCCGTCGCGGTGAGGTCGTCACCGCCGTACACAGAGCTAACTGCCCGCAAGAGGCCGTCGTTCAATCGCTTCGCCCGATCTCGTGCCCGTACGCATACTCTTGCCGCACCATCACGGAGACCCCGGAGTACACGGTGCAATTCCACGATTCGATGATCAGCCTTGTAGGCAACACCCCGCTGGTGAGGCTGCGCAGTGTGACGGCCGGCATCCAGGCGACGGTCCTGGCCAAGGTCGAGTACTTCAACCCCGGCGGGTCGGTCAAGGACCGGATCGCCCTTCGCATGATCGAGTCCGCCGAGCAGAGCGGTGAGCTGCAGCCCGGAGGGACGATCGTCGAGCCGACGAGCGGCAACACGGGCGTCGGGCTGGCGATCGTCGCGCAGCAGAAGGGGTACAAGTGCATCTTCGTCTGCCCGGACAAGGTGTCCACGGACAAGATCAATGTGCTGCGCGCCTACGGGGCGGAGGTCGTCGTCTGCCCGACCGCCGTCGACCCCGAGCACCCGGACTCGTACTACAACGTCTCCGACCGGCTGGTCCATGAGACGCCCGGAGCCTGGAAGCCCGACCAGTACTCCAACCCGAACAACCCCCGTTCCCACTACGAGACCACCGGTCCCGAGCTGTGGGAGCAGACGGACGGGAAGATCACGCACTTCGTGGCGGGGGTCGGCACCGGCGGCACGATCAGCGGTACCGGCCGCTATCTGAAGGAGGTCAGCGGCGGCGCGGTCCAGGTCGTCGGCGCGGACCCGGAGGGTTCGGTCTACTCCGGCGGCTCCGGGCGGCCGTATCTGGTCGAGGGCGTCGGCGAGGACTTCTGGCCGACGGCGTACGACCGCACGGTCACCGACGAGATCGTCGCCGTGTCCGACAAGGACTCCTTCCAGATGACCCGCCGGCTCGCCAAGGAGGAGGGGTTGCTGGTCGGCGGCTCCTGCGGGATGGCGGTCGTGGGCGCGCTGGAGGTCGCGAAGCGGCTCGGGCCTGACGACGTGGTCGTCGTCCTGCTCCCGGACAGCGGGCGCGGCTACCTCAGCAAGATCTTCAACGACGAGTGGATGGCCGACTACGGCTTCCTGGAGGACGGCGGACCGTCCGCGCGCGTCGCGGACGTCCTCGACTACAAGGAGGGACCGATCCCGACGCTCGTCCACATGCACCCGGAGGAGACCGTCGGCGAGGCGATCGACGTCCTGCGCGAGTACGGCGTCTCGCAGATGCCGATCGTGAAGCCGGGCGCGGGCCACCCCGACGTGATGGCCGCCGAGGTCATCGGCTCGGTGGTCGAGCGGGAGCTGCTGAACGCGCTCTTCGCCCAGCGCGCCTCGCTCTCCGACCCGCTGGAGAAGCACATGTCACCGCCGCTGCCGCAGGTCGGTTCCGGCGAACCGGTCGAGGACCTGATGGCGGTGCTCGGCGGCACGGGCGCGGCCGACGCGGCGATCGTGCTGGTGGAGGGCAAGCCGAAGGGCGTGGTCAGCAGGCAGGACCTGCTGGCCTTCCTCGCCAAGGGCGCGGCGGCCCCCAAGCCGTAGGCGCGAAGCCCTCGTTCCGGCGGGCCGCAGCCAGGGCCTGTCCCGGGGCTTCGCGAAAACGGTACGAGCGCGACACGTGCCCGCAGCACCGGCTTAACACGGCTCGGGCAGATTGATGGGTGTCGGCAGGGAAACCCGCCGGCACCCATACGGCGACACGGACTACGGAGCGGCTCCCGGACCTCCACCGTCGCCCGGACGCGGAGACCGGCCCTGACCCGGGCCCGCGTCCCTCGCGGGGACCGCCGTCGTCCCGCCCCCTGGGAAACCGGGGGTGCGGCGGTCCCCGCGATACAACGCGTCAGGGCGCTGCCGTCAGCAGCGCCAGGCGTCCGGCGGACTCCGTTCCCGGCTCCGGGGTGTAGACCACCAGGCACTGGTCGGGATCCCCGGGCACGTCGAGCGTCTCGTACGGGAGCGTGAGCGGACCCGCGACCGGGTGGCTGATCCGCTTGACGCCGTACGCCTTCGCCTTCACCTGATGGTCCGCCCACAGCCGGCGGAAGTCCTCGTTCTTCACCGACAGTTCGCCGACCAGTGCGGCCAGCTGCTTGTCGTGCGGGTGCAGGCCCGCGTCCAGGCGCAGATGGGCGACCGTCTCCGCCGCCACGGCGGACCAGTCCGGATAGAGCTCCGGTGAGCCGGGGTCGAGGAACACCTGACGCGGGATGTTGCGCGCACCCGGGGAGAGCCGCGAGAAGCCGAGCAGCGCGTCGGCCGCCCCGTTCCACGCCAGTACGTCCATCCGGCGGCCCAGGACGAACGCCGGTGCCCCGCCCAGGGTGTCAAGCAGCAGCCGCAGCCCCGGCCGCACCCGCTGGGCGGCGGCCGGCGCCGCCGTGCGGGGCTTCGGGCGCGCCACCGTACGCAGATGGGCGTGCTCCGTCTCGTCCAGCCCGAGCACCCGGGCTATCGCGTCGAGCACGGAGTCCGAGACGCTCGGGCCGCGCCCCTGTTCCAGCCGGATGTAGTAGTCGACGCTCACTCCCGCGAGCTGTGCGACCTCCTCGCGGCGCAGTCCCGGAACCCGTCTGCGGCCGTAGGAGTTCAGCCCGACGTCCCCGGGCTGGATGCGGGCACGTCGTGAGCGGAGGAAGTCTCCGAGGTCGCCGTCCATGCCGCTGATCGTAGAAGACCCGGCCACAGCCCAGCCTGGTACTGCCGGACCCAGGAAAGACGCATCCCTGGGTAGCGGCGTCCCGCAGCCGCAGAGTTGGGCCCGGGCCGGGGAAAAGCCCCGGCAGCACAGCACCGAGGAGTACAGACATGTCGTACGGGACGCTCGCAGGCCGCACCGCCGTCATCACCGGAGCCGCCAGCGGCATGGGGAACGCGACCGCCCGGCTGCTCGCCGCGCAGGGTGTCCGGGTGGCGCTGCTGGCCCGCCGCGCGGAGCGGCTGGAGGAGCTGGCCGGGAAGATCACCGCCGACGGCGGTCAGGCGCTCGCCGTCGCGACCGATGTCACCGACCAGGCGTCCGTGGACGCCGCGGCCGAGCGGGTGCACGCGGAGTTCGGCCGGGTGGATCTGGTGGTCAACGCGGCCGGTGTGATGCTGCCGAACCCGGTGGACGAGGGCCGCACCGACGAGTGGCAGCGGATGCTGGACACCAATGTGGCGGGCGCCCTGCGCATCATCCGGGCCTTCACCGCGGACCTGGTGGCGGCCGCCGCCGACGGACACACCGCCGACCTGGTCAACATCTCCTCGATCGGCGCGCACATCACGTTCCCCAACTACGCGGTGTACGGCGCGACGAAGGCCGCGCTCAGCTATCTCTCGGCCTCGCTGCGCACCGAACTGGGCCCGCGCGACGTCCGGGTCACGAACGTCGAGCCGGGTCTCACCGACTCGGAACTGGCCGGTCACGTCGACAACGCGGAGCTGAGCGGGGAGCTCGACGGCATGTTCGACGCCCTCGGCGGGCTCACCGCCGACGAGATCGCCGACCTGATCGCCTACACCACCAGCCGTGCGCGCCACATCAATCTGCGCCAGCTGATCGTGCTGCCGACCCGTCAGGCGTGAAGAAGGTCCGGCTGCACCGCCGCTCAGCCCTCCCAGTCGGACATCGGCCGCTCCTCGTCCCGGCGCCTGAACAGCCGCCCGCCGTGGGCGACCTGGAGGGCGTTCACGCCGACGATCCCGAGCCAGGCCACGACCAGCCCCTGGATGCCCGCGTTGGCGACACCGATCGCGGACAGCGGGATGGCGAGGACCAGCGAGACGATCGCGAAGCCGAACCGCTCACCGAAATGCCCCAGCGGGGGCTCCGGGGAGCGAGCCCCCCTGGCGACGACGATCTGCTGTTCCGCGAGATGACGCCTGACCCGCCGGTCGAGCGTGCCGTCGAGCCGCTGCTCGACCTTCTCCAGAAACGACTCGACGAGCGCGGGCTCGTACTCGGCCCCCAGCTCGCTGCGGGCTTGCAGGGTGGCCTTGAGCTCCTTCTTGAGCTCGGTGTCGGGTGCGTCCATGGTTTCCACGGTACGAAGCGGGGGCGGCCGGGTCAGTGGGGCTAACCCCCCTGTTTGTCCGGGGGTGCGCCGGGGCCGTCCGGGCCTACTGGTGCCAGGCCACCGCGAGGCCCTTACTGACCGCCACGACGGCGGCGAGGGCGAGGGCCGGAACGGCGTATCCGGCCAGCGCCAGGGCCACGGCGCCCGCGCCGAACCAGCCGGCCTCGAAGACCACCCGTATCGCGCCGTGCACCTTGTGGGGTGCGTCGGGTGCACCGAACAGCCACCACAGCACGACCATGAGAGCCGGCCCGCCGATGCCCGCGAGCAGCCGCAGCGCCCACCCGGTGCCGAGAGAGAAGCCCCAGGTGGCCACGGATCCCAGGACGGCCAGTTCCGCCAGGAAGATGATCAGCAGGTTGAGTGACTTCATGCCGCGGTCCCCACGACAGGTGTGCCGGTGCGGCGGGTCAGCCACCAGGCGGTGCCGAGGTGGGTGGCCGCTGCGAGCGTCCCGCCGACGGCCATGCCGGTGACCCCCCGGCCGGCGCCGATGCACGCGTCGCCCAGCTGAGCCGCCCCGGCCACCGCCAGGACCGGTACCAGCGCGCGGCGTTCGCCCTTCAGCAGGTACACCAGTGCGGCGGCGAGCGGGACCGCCCGGACCGCGTACGCCTCGGCGTACACGTGGAGTCCGGCCGTCGGATCGGTGCCGGCCGGCAGGAGGAGCGTGGGGCGTGCCACCGCGATCACGGCCGCGACGGCCGAGCCCGCGGCCATGGCCACGTTGAGGCCGACCAGTGTGCGTCGCATTTCGTCACCTCATGAATCATTGACTCTATGAATGATTTCTCGATGATATGGTGCGGAGTGTGAAGGATGTCAAGCAGGAGACGCTGACCGACACCGTGGCCTTCCGGCTCGGCACGCTCGGCGCGATCACCGCCGAACTGTTCGCCGAGCGGCTCGCCGCCCACGGACTGAAGCCCAAGCACGCCGGGCTGATGGCCCTGCTGGCCAGTGGCGCGGCGGCCTCGCAGCAGGACATCGCCCGCACCATGCGGGTGACGCCCAGCCTGGTGGTCGGCCTCGCTGATCACCTGGAGGAGCTCGGCGCGGTCGGCCGGGAGCGCGACTCAGGCGACCGCCGCCGCCAGATCCTCACCCTCACCGACCGGGGCCGCGAACTGCTCGCCCTCTGCACGGCGACGGCGAACGCCATCGACGAGGAGCTGACGGCGGCTCTCGACGAACCGCTGCGCGCCGCTCTGCGTGCGGCGCTGGCCGAGCTGGCCGTACGGGCGGGCCTGCCCGGATAGGCCCGCGACGGGCCTCTGCATATGGACATGCAGACGCCTTCCTGGCTGAATGGATTCGGCGGCGCCGGAGCGCGGCGCGACGCGTCTACCGAGGGGACAGGATGAGCGGGAGCAGCCCGGCCGCGAGGTTGCAGCAGCTGTTCGAGGGGCGCAGGCTCACGCCGACCCAGCGGCGCATCGCCCACTCGATGGTGCGCAGGGCAGGCGACGCCCCGTTCCTGTCCAGCGTCGAACTGGCCGAGCTGGCCGGCGTGAGCCAGCCCTCCGTCACCCGGTTCGCCGTAGCGCTCGGCTTCGACGGCTATCCCGCGCTGCGCAGACATCTGCGCGAGGTCACCCCGGCCGGACCCGTCGACGGCGGCGGTGAGGACACGTACAACGAGTATCAGCAGGCGGTGCTCGGCGAGATCGAGAACCTGCGGCACCTCGCCGAACTCCTCGCCGACCCCGGCCCGGTCGAACGGGCCGGCCGGCTGCTCGCCGCCTCCCGTCCGCTGCCCGTGCTCGGGCTGCGCGCCGCCTCGTCGCAGGCCCGCGGATTCGGGTACTTCGCCGCCAAGGTGCACCCCGATGTCCGGGTGCTCGACGAGGGCGGCAGCATGCTGCACGACCGGATCGACGCCGCGAGGCGGGCCGGGGCCGGCGCGCTGATCTGTTTCGCACTGCCGCGCCACCCACGGGAGGTCGTGGACGCCCTCCGCTACGCACGGGAGCAGGGGCTGGCCGTGGTGTCGGTGGCGGATTCCGCCTTCGCCCCGGTCGCCCGGCACAGCGATCTGCTGATCCCGGCCGCCGTCGGGACCGGGCTCGCCTTCGACACGGCGTGTGCGCCGATGCTGCTCGGGCGGGTGCTCCTGGAGGCCATGTGCGACGCCCTGCCGGACGCGCAGGCGCGGCTGGAGGAGTTCGACGTGGCGGCGGCGGCGCGGGGCCTGTTCATCGAGTGAGGGTTCTGTCCTCAATCGCCGGACGGGCTTGGTTTGGTGCGGGTTTCCCGCGGGGGTGCGGGGTGCGGGGTGCCGTGGTGCGTGGGGTTCCGGGTCCCCCGGGGCGGGGGTTCCGTCCTCAAGCGCCGGACGGGCTTGGTGTGTGCGGGTTGCCCGTGGGGTGCGCGGTTTCTCGGTGGGTGGGGGTCCGGGGTCCCTCCGGGGCGTCTCCTCAAACGACGAACGTTCCGCGGGTACGCGATGAAACCCGGGTATCTGTTCGTCGTCCTGCGGGGACTCCCCTGCACGCCCCCGGACCCGGCCGCCGTGCGTCTGCGACCGTCGTGGGGCCGGTGTGCAGGCGCGGGTGATGCTGGGGTGGGGACGTGCAGGGGAGTCCCCGCAGGAAATGGCGTACGACCCGGGTCCTTCTCGGACCCGGGTGAACACGCCATTTTTGAGGAGACGCCCCGGAGGGGCACCGCCCCCCACCCACCGCGCAAGGGCGCACCCCGCGGGGGCACCCGCACCAAATCAAGCCCGTCCGGCGATTGAGGACAAAAGGCCCGCACCCCGGGCCACCGCATCCCGCCACCGCATACGGCACACTGGAGGTTTGGCCAACCCGCCGCCTCCGGGCGGCCCCGCAGAAAGGGCCGAAGCGCGTGACCGGACCCCTCATCGTCCAGAGCGACAAGACGCTGCTCCTGGAAGTCGACCACGAGCAGGCAGACGCCTGCCGCCGTGTGATCGCGCCCTTTGCCGAGCTGGAGCGCGCGCCCGAGCACATCCACACCTATCGGCTGACCCCGCTCGGGCTGTGGAACGCGCGAGCCGCGGGGCACGACGCCGAGCAGGTCGTCGACGCCCTCGTGAAGTTCTCGCGCTACCCCGTACCGCACGCGCTGCTCGTCGACATCGCAGAGACGATGGGCCGGTACGGCCGCCTCACGCTCTCCAAGCACCCGGTCCACGGACTGGTGCTGACCTCCAACGACCGGCCCGTCCTGGAGGAGATCCTCCGGTCGAAGAAGGTCCAGCCGCTGGTCGGCGCCAGGATCGACCCGGACACCGTGGCCGTGCACCCGTCCGAGCGCGGGCAGGTCAAGCAGACGCTGCTGAAGCTGGGCTGGCCGGCCGAGGACCTCGCCGGTTACGTGGACGGCGAGGCGCACCCGATCGAGCTGGACGAGAGCGGCTGGGCGCTGCGGCCGTATCAGCAGCAGGCCGTCGAGGGGTTCTGGCACGGCGGTTCCGGTGTAGTCGTGCTGCCCTGTGGGGCCGGAAAGACGCTGGTCGGGGCGGGCGCGATGGCGCAGGCCAAGGCGACCACGCTGATCCTGGTGACGAACACCGTCTCCGCCCGGCAGTGGAAGCACGAGCTGGTGAAGCGGACCTCGCTGACCGAGGAGGAGATCGGCGAGTACAGCGGGACGCGGAAGGAGATCCGGCCCGTCACCATCGCCACGTACCAGGTGCTGACGACCCGCAGGAAGGGCATCTATCCGCACCTGGAGCTCTTCGACTCCCGGGACTGGGGTCTGGTGATCTACGACGAGGTGCATCTGCTGCCCGCGCCGGTCTTCAAGTTCACCGCCGATCTCCAGGCCCGGCGCCGGCTGGGGCTCACGGCGACGCTGGTCCGGGAGGACGGCCGCGAGTCGGACGTCTTCTCGCTGATCGGGCCCAAGCGGTTCGACGCCCCGTGGAAGGAGATCGAGGCGCAGGGCTACATCGCGCCCGCCGACTGCGTCGAGGTACGGGTCAATCTGACGGACACCGAGCGGCTCGCGTACGCGACCGCCGAGGCCGAGGAGAAGTACCGGTTCTGCGCGACGACCGCGACGAAGCGGAAGGTCACCGAGGCGCTGGTGCGCAAGCACAAGGGCGAGCAGACGCTGGTCATCGGGCAGTACATCGACCAGCTCGACGAGCTGGGTGAGCATCTGGACGCCCCGGTGATCAAGGGCGAGACCAGCAACGCCCAGCGGGAGAAGCTGTTCGGGGCGTTCCGGGAGGGCGAGATCAGCGTGCTGGTCGTGTCGAAGGTGGCGAACTTCTCCATCGACCTGCCGGAGGCCACGGTCGCCATCCAGGTGTCCGGCACGTTCGGTTCGCGTCAGGAGGAGGCGCAGCGGCTCGGCCGGGTGCTGCGGCCGAAGGCGGACGGGCACGAGGCGCGGTTCTACTCGGTGGTCGCCCGCGACACGATCGACCAGGACTTCGCGGCCCACCGCCAGCGGTTCCTGGCCGAACAGGGCTACGCGTACCGGATCGTGGACGCGGACGAGCTGCTGGCGGGCAGCTGAGGGGGACGGGCGGTCAGCGCGTGCGCCGGACGCCCGCCTCCTCCGCGTACTCGCCGAGGACGACGACGCCGAACGCGGCCCGTACGAAGATCTTCGCGGCGCGCAGGGCGTCACCGGCACGGTGACTGTGAGGGTGACCGGTGGCCGCGGTCGCGCCGTGCGCGGGGCCGGTCTTTCGCGGGTTCAGGGTGACGGTGCTCATGTATTCCATGGTGCTCCGCCCGGCCCGTGAGGGCGTCGCCCGGCAGGCGGAAGACGGCGGAGCCGCGCCTACCCCTGTGGTCGCATGCCATCCCCTACGGGGTGGACCCGGTCGTACGCCGATATTCGGTCGCGCCCGGCCCTGACCGTCGATACAATCGCCGGTCTGCCCGCCTCCCGCACCGTGGTACCGGCCGTCCCTCAAGGACGTGCGCCGGCAGCCGGGGGAGCGCCGCCGACCGGACGGAAACCGGCCGACAGCCCGTACGCACGCCCTCGTGCGTACCAGTGATCGATCCCCGAGCGGACCGCATCGCCCCCGGTGGACCGCCGGGAGCGGGGTGCGGTCCGCCGTCCTGCGTTGAATGCCGGAGGCAACACCGTGCCCGCGCACGAACACGAGAGCGACACCACCACCGACCCCCTGGCTCATGAACGCGCCCATCTCGCTGCCTCGCGCGCCGCGCTGCGTGCCATGCGCGAGGATGCCCAGGCCCTGAACATCCGCGATGTCACGGCGAACTGGGTGAACGCCGCGGTACTGCAGGCCCAGATCGCCGACCGCATCAAATCGCTCGCCGACCTCGCCCACACCCCGCTCTTCTTCGGGCGGCTCGACTACCTCCATGTGGTCGGTGCGGCACAGGCCGAGGGCGCGGAGGGCGAGCAGTTCTACATCGGACGCCGCCATGTCCACGACGCCGACGGCGATCCGATGGTGATCGACTGGCGGGCGCCGGTCTCCCAGCCGTTCTACCGGGCGTCCCGCAACGAGCCGCTCGACGTCGGCCAGCGGCGCCGCTTCGGCTACACCGGCGGTGAGCTCACCGCCTACGAGGACGAGCACCTCACCGATCCGACCGAGACCGCGCAGACCAGCAAGCTGCTGCAGGCGGAGATCGAGCGGCCGCGCGTCGGTCCGATGCGCGACATCGTCGCGACGATCCAGCCCGAGCAGGACGAGATCGTCCGCAGCGAGCTGGGCGGATCGGTGTGTGTGCAGGGCGGGCCCGGCACCGGGAAGACCGCCGTCGGCCTGCACCGGGTCGCGTATCTGCTGTACGCGCACCGGGAGCGGCTGGCCCGCACCGGGACGCTGGTCATCGGCCCGAACCGGTCCTTCCTGCACTACATCGAGCAGGTGCTGCCGGCCCTGGGCGAGCTGGAGGTGAAGCAGGCGACCGTCGACGACCTGGTGACGGCCCAGGTCGAGGTCCGGGGCACGGACGAGGCGCGGGCCGCCGTGGTGAAGGGCGATGCCCGGATGGCCCAGGTGCTGCGGCGTGCGATCCGCTCGCATGTGACGCTGCCGACGGAGCCGGTGATGGTCGTGCGCGGCTCACGGCGCTGGCGGGTCCCGGCGTACGAGATCGAGGAGATGGTCAACGAGCTGCTGGCCCGCGACATGCGGTACGGGGCCGCGCACGAGGCCCTTCCGCAGCGCATCGCGCACGCCGTGCTGGTGCGGATGGAGGAGGCGGGCGAGGCGCCCGACGACCGGGTGCAGAACGCGGTGGCGCGCACCCCCGCGGTGAAGGCGGCGGTGAAGGCGATCTGGCCCGCGGTCGATCCGTCGAAGCTGGTGCTGCGGCTGCTGTCGGACCCGGAGTTCCTGGCCGCGCAGGCGGACGGGCTGCTGACCGAGGACGAGCAGAAGACGATCCTGTGGACCAAACCGGCCCGCAGCGTGAAGTCCGCGAAGTGGTCGGCGGCGGACGCGGTGCTGATCGACGAGGCGAACGACCTGGTGGCGCGCACGCATTCGCTCGGTCATGTGGTGATCGACGAGGCGCAGGACCTCTCCCCCATGCAGTACCGGGCGGTGGGCCGCCGCTGCTCGACCGGTTCGGCGACCGTCCTCGGGGACCTGGCGCAGGGCACGACACCGTGGTCGACGCAGAGCTGGGCGCAGGCGCTGCACCATCTCGGAAAGTCGGACGCGGTGGTGGAGGAGCTGACGGCCGGCTTCCGTGTGCCGCGCGAGGTGATCGCGTACGCGTCACGGCTGCTGCCGGTGATCTCGCCGGGCCTGGCGCCGGTCGAGTCGGTGCGTGAGTCGCCCGGTTCGCTGTCGGTACGGGAGATGGCGGACGCGCACGCGCTGGACGCGGCGGTGGTGGCGGCCTGCGAGGAATCGCTGGAGCAGGAGGGTTCGACGGGCCTGATCGCCGCGGACGCCCGCATCCCGGCTCTGGAGGCCGCCCTGACAGCGGCGGGCCACCCGTACCTGTCACCCGGCCAGGAGACGACGGCCGAGTCCCGGCTGACCCTGGTCCCGGCGTCCCTGGCGAAGGGCCTGGAGTACGACTACGTGGTGCTGGACGAACCGGCGGCGGTGGTCGACGGCGAGCCGGACGAACGAACGGGCCTGCGCCGCCTGTACGTGGCCCTGACCCGAGCGGTCTCGGGCCTGATCGTGGTCCACGCGACCCCCCTGCCGGAGCGGCTGAGCAATGGTTCAAGCCCCTCCGGACGACCCGCTTAAGCCTCTCCGGGCGACCTGCTCAAGCCCCTCCGGGCGCCCCGTCCAGGCCCTCCCGGGCGAGCCATTCAAGCCCCTCCGGCGATTGAGGAGCGGGGGCCCGGGGGCGGAGCCCCCGATCCACGGACCGGGCCCCGCCCCCGAACCGGCCACCGCCTACCCGTCCAGCAGCCCCCGCCACTCCCGTACCGCCGCCGCGTCCACCGGCCCGGACCAGCCGCCCGGCCGCGCCGCCCCGCCGATGTGGACGGCGTCGATACCCGCGTCCAGCAGCTCCGGCAGATGGTCGAGCCGCAGCCCGCCCCCGACGAGGATCTGCGGCTCGTACCCCGGCTCCCCCTTGCGCGCCGCCTCGACCAGCAGCGTGGGGATGCCGTCGTCCACCCCGGCGGGTGATCCCGCGGTGAGGTACGTGTCGAGGCCCGGCAGGTCCGCGAGCGCCTTGCGCAGGGCGTCCCGGTCGGCTGCGCGGTCGATCGCGCGGTGGAACGTCCACCGGCAGCCGTCCAGCTCGGCGACGATCCGCTCGACCGCGACCAGGTCGGGGTGGCCGTCCGCGTCCAGGAAGCCGAACACGAACTCGTCCGCGCCCTCCGCCCGCAGCTCGCGCGCCTTGCGCACGAGTACCTCGATGTCACCGGCCGCGAAACCGTTCGCCACTCTGAGCATCACCCGCAGGGGGATGTCCACCGCGGCACGGATCGCCGCGAAGGTCGCACAGGACGGGGTGAGGCCGTCCGCCGCCATGTCGGTGACCAGCTCAAGCCGGTCCGCACCACCCGCCTGGGCAGCGACCGCGTCCTCCGCGTCGAGAGCGATCACCTCCAGGACTGCACGGTTGCTCATGGGAACCCAATCCTCCAGAAAGCAGCTATAGGTCTAGTCCAATGGCCAGCCTACGGGCCGAGCGGCCCAGGGCGCAGCCTCACCGCGCACGTGAAGATACGCCAGGTCAGACGACCGCCCCGCAATCGAACGCCCAGGGTTCGCGCACCCATGGCCGATCACCCTTGCTTCTCCATGGGGGCAGGGGGTATACCTGAATCAGAACGAGATACCCCCGAGGGGTATAAATGATCCCCTCCCGAGGAGGCCCCCGTGTCCGCGCACACCGCAGCCACCACCGGCGCCGCAGAGGTCGAGCTCGCCATCGGCGGCATGACCTGCGCCTCGTGCGCGGCCCGTATCGAGAAGAAGCTCAACCGGATGGACGGGGTCGAGGCCACCGTCAACTACGCCACCGAGAAGGCCAAGGTCAGCTACCGGGGCGACGACGTCTCCGTGAAGGACCTCATCGCCACCGTCGAGAAGACCGGCTACACCGCGCAGGAGCCCGCTCCCCCGGTGCGTACCGAGGACGCGTCCGCCGGGGCGGCGGAGGAGGACGAGCTCCGCCCGCTGCGGCAGCGGCTGGTGACCGCCGTCCTGCTCGCGGTGCCGGTGATCGCGATGGCGATGATCCCGGCGCTCCAGTTCGACAACTGGCAGTGGCTCTCGCTGACCCTCGCCGCACCCGTCGTCACCTATGCCGCCTGGCCTTTCCACCGTGCCGCGTGGACCAACGCCCGGCACGGCGCGGCCACCATGGACACGTTGATCTCGCTCGGCACATCGGCCGCGTTCCTGTGGTCGGTGTGGGCGTTGTTCTTCGGCACCGCCGGCATGACCGGCATGACGCACCCCTTCGAGCTGACCATCGGCCACAGCGACGGCGCCGGGAACATCTATCTCGAAGCCGCCGCCGGAGTCACCGCGTTCATCCTGGCCGGGCGCTACTTCGAGGCCCGCTCCAAGCGGAAGGCGGGCGCCGCGCTGAAGGCCCTGCTCGAACTGGGCGCCAAGGAGGTCACCGTGGTGCGCGACGGCCGCGAGGTCACCGTGGACACGGCGGACCTCCGGGTCGGGGACCACTTCCTGGTCCGGCCGGGCGAGAAGCTCGCCACCGACGGCACCGTCGTCGAGGGCAACTCGGCGGTGGACGCGTCCATGCTCACCGGTGAGTCGGTGCCCGTCGAGGTCGGCGCCGGCGATCCGGTGACCGGTGCCACGCTCAACGCGGGCGGCCGGCTCGTCGTCGAGGCGACCAGGATCGGATCCGACACCCAGTTGGCCCGGATGGCGAAGCTGGTCGAGGACGCGCAGAACGGCAAGGCGGCGGCCCAGCGCCTCGCCGACCGGATCTCGGCGGTGTTCGTCCCCGTCGTGATCCTGCTCGCGCTCGGCACGCTCGGCTTCTGGCTCGCCAACGGCTCGGGGCTGACGGCCGCCTTCACCGCGGCCGTCGCCGTACTGATCATCGCCTGCCCCTGCGCCCTCGGCCTCGCCACACCCACCGCCCTCATGGTCGGCACCGGACGCGGCGCCCAGCTCGGCATCCTCATCAAGGGACCCGAAGTCCTGGAGACCACCCGGCGCATCGACACGATCGTGCTCGACAAGACCGGCACCGTCACCACCGGCAGGATGACCCTCCAGGCCGTCCACACCACCCCCGGCACCACCGAGGCCGACGCGCTGCGCCTCGCCGGCGCCCTGGAACACGCCTCCGAGCACCCCATCGCCCAGGCCGTGGCCACCGGAGCCGCCGAACACACCACCGAACCCCTCCCCACCCCGGAGGACTTCGCCAACATCCCCGGGCTCGGCGTCCAGGGCGTCGTCGAGGGCCACGCCGTGCTCGTCGGCCGCGAGCAGCTGCTCGCGCAGTGGGAGATCCGCCTCCCGGCGGAGCTGGCGCGCCGCAAGGCCGAGGCGGAGGCGGCGGGCCGCACGGCGATCGCGGTCGCCTGGGACGGCGGGGCGCGGGCGGTCCTGGAGGTGGCCGACGCGGTCAAGGACACCAGCGCCGAGGCCGTCGAGCGGCTCCGCGCACTCGGTCTGGAGCCCATCCTGCTGACCGGCGACAACCGGGCTGTGGCGGATTCCGTGGCCCGCACGGTCGGGATCGAGACGGTGTACGCGGAGGTCATGCCGGAGGACAAGGTCGACGTCGTCAAGCGCCTGCAGGCGCAGGGGCATCTCGTCGCGATGGTCGGTGACGGCGTGAACGACGCGGCCGCACTCGCCCAGGCCGACCTGGGTCTCGCGATGGGCACGGGCACGGACGCGGCGATCGAGGCGGGAGACCTGACCCTGGTCCGGGGCGACCTGCGGGCCGCCGCCGACGCGATCCGGCTGTCGCGCAGGACGCTGGGCACCATCCGTACGAACCTGTTCTGGGCCTTCGCCTACAACGTGGCCGCCCTGCCGCTGGCCGCGATGGGTCTGCTGAACCCGATGATCGCGGGTGCGGCGATGGCGTTCTCCTCGGTGTTCGTGGTCGGCAACTCGCTGCGGCTGCGGGGCTTTCGCGCCGGGGCGGGGCCCTTGGGCGGGCGGCGGTGGGGTTTCCTTGGCCTTACCCTTGTCCGGGGCGTGGGGGTTCCGTCCTCAAGCGCCGGACGGGCTTGATTTGGTTGTCCGCGGGGTGCGCGTGTCTGTCCGGTGGGTGGGGGTCCGGGGTCCCTCCGGGGCGTCTCCTCAAACGACG